>JAUYES010000828.1 GCA_030691225.1 Holophaga sp.
TCCGCCGAAGAGCCGGATGAGGCCCGTGAGAACGCCAATGCCCACGCCGAAGATCAACATGCCCTTGGGTGTAACCGGCGAGGTCACCATGTCCGTGGCCATGAAGAAGGCCCCGATAACGGCGCCGCCCGTCAGCAGGTGGAATAGGGGATCGGCGAATTTCTGTGGATTCACCATCCAGAAGATGCCTGTAAAGACGGCCAGGGAGGCCAGCATGGAGAAGGGGATCTCCCAGGAGATTACCTTGCGGTAGAGCAGGAAGGCGCCGCCGAGTAGAAGGGCCAGGGCCGACATTTCACCCAGGCTGCCGCCGGTGTTGCCCAGGAAGAAATCCAGGTTGGTCCAGGAACCCTGCAGCTTGGCCAAGCCCTCGGTCTTAAGCACTCCCAGGGGCGTGGCCGCAGTCACGGTTTCTGCCATGCGCGGGGCGATCCAGGCGGTCATGTGTACGGGATAGGAGATGAGCAGGA
The DNA here is from genome assembly GCA_030691225.1 of Holophaga sp. Taxonomy (GTDB): domain Bacteria; phylum Acidobacteriota; class Holophagae; order Holophagales; family Holophagaceae; genus JAYREN01. The sequence goes on from JAUYES010000828.1 coordinate 471, forward strand.
AGACTCGGGCGATGAGGGCCGGATTAAAGATGTTGTAGCCGAGCCCGCCGAAGAGGTGCTTGGTCACCACGATGGCGACAAAGCTGCCCACCGCGGTCATCCAAAGCGGCAGGGTGGGCGGTACGTTGAGGGACAGCAGGATGCCCGTGATGATGGCGCTGCCATCAAAAACCGTCGCCTTGATGTCCTTGCGCCCCCGTAGGTAGAGCACACCGGCCTCGAAGGCCATGGCCGCGAGGGTGGCGGTGAGGATCACGGCCAGAGCCCGGAATCCGAACAGATACATGCTCACGGCGCAGGCCGGAAGCAGTGCGATGACGACGTCATACATGACGCTCTTGAGATCCTGGGCCGCATGAAGGTGGGGTGATGAGGTGAGGCTGAGCTTCATGCCTTGCTCCTTTGGTGATTCCGAACCACCGTCTTCCCCAATCGGATCCAGTGGACGAGTTTTCGCCGAGTCGGGCAGATATAGCTGCAGCAGCCGCATTCCATGCAGTCGATGGAATCCGTCAACTGCTCGGCCTGCTCGAACTGGGCGCTCACAGCGAGTTCCGTGGGCCTCAGGCCCATGGGGCAGACCGCGATGCAGCGCCCGCAGCGGATGCAGGGGCCTTCCTTCTCATAGAAGAAGTCATCTTCGGAGAGCACCACGATGCCGGAGGTGCCCTTCATGACCGTGACATCCAGATCGCGAATGGACTTGCCCATCATGGGGCCGCCGTGAATAACGGCACGCACCCGGGCCTCGTCAGTGAAGCCCCCGGCCGCTGCAATGGCTTCCTGAAAGCTGGTGCCCATTCGCAGGCGGAAGTTGCCGGGATTTTTGACATACCCCGTGACCGTCACCACCCGCTCGAAGACGGGCTTGCCGTGGAATACGGCCTCGTAGGCGGCATACGCTGTGGCGATGTTCTGCACCACCACGCCCACTTCGAAGGGCAGTTTGCCCGAGGGCACTTCCCGGCCCAGCACCGCCCAGATCAGCTGTTTCTCGCCGCCCTGGGGGTAGCGCGTCTGCACGGGAGCCACCGAGAAGCCCGATAGCTTCAGGGCCTCGATCCGCTCTTGGAGCAGCCGAATGGCATCGGGCTTGTTCGCTTCGATCCCGATGATCACCGAGGCAACGTTCAGGATCTTCTGGAACACCTGCGCGCCTCGCAGCACGGCATCCGGCTGTTCGAGCATGAGCTGATGGTCGGCGGTGAGGAAAGGTTCGCACTCTGCACCGTTCAGCAGCAGTGTGTCGACCGGTTTATCGGCGGGGGGCGTCAGCTTTACATGGGTGGGAAAGGTCGCTCCGCCCTGGCCCACGATGCCGGCCACTTTGACTGCAGCCAGCAGTTCCGCGGGGGTCATCGCGTCGAGGTCGAGGCTCCGTGCCTGCTGAAAGGCTTTGTCGTCCTCCAGGGATTGTTCGGCGCTCACGTCGATCACCACCGCGGTTTCGGAGGCTCCGGAGGCGGACATCCTGCGTTCCACCTTCTTGACGATGCCCGATACCGGCGAGTGCACCACCGCCGAAATCATGCCTTCGGCCTGGCCCAGGAGATCACCGACCTTGACCTCGTCCTTGACCTTGACCAGAACCTTGGCAGGGCGGCCCAAATGTTGGTTCATGTGGACGACTACCTCGGCTGGCGGAGGCAGGGCCACAATGGCCTTGTGGCTGGATAGTTCTTTATGTTCTGAGGGATGGACCCCCCCGCGATTAAACGTGAGCGCCATGGGCGGACGCCTCCTTCCCTTCGGCAATACGGCTTAGGCGAATGGTGGTGGGCTTGCAGGCCACGATGCACTTCATGCATTCGGTGCACTCGGCGGGTTTGACGATGGCGAGGGCGCCTTCGCAGGAGACCGCATCGAATTCGCAGGCCTTGACGCAGGCCTTGCAGCCGATGCAGCCCACGGAGCAATACTTTCGCACCACGGCACCCGGGTCGGGCGACTTGCAGGCCACGTAGATCTTGGTGGCGTAAGGTGCCATCTCGATGAGGGCGCGAGGGCAGGCCACGATGCACTTGGAACAGGCCGTGCACTTTTCGTCGTCCACGAGGGCCACGCCGTTCTCCATGTGGATGGCGTCGAAGGGGCAAGCCTTGACGCAATCCGCAAGACCCAAGCACCCGTAGGTGCAGACCAGGTCGGAGGAATTGTTGACCGCCATGGCCGCGCAGCTCTCGATGCCTAGGTACTCACCAGCCTTCACGGCATTGGTGCCCCCGTTGCAATAGACCCTGGCCACCACTTTGTGTGTAAAGGTTGCCTCGAGGCCGAGGGTCGCTGCGATCTCACCGGCGGTGGCGGAACCACCGACCGGGCAGTAGTGCTTCAGATCCTTGGTCTCCACGAGCTTTTCGGCAAAGGCATGACAGCCCGCCTGGCCGCAGCCACCGCAATTCACACCCGGCAGCAGGGCCTCGACCTCGCCGATCAGTGGATCCTCGAACACGGCGAATTTCTTGGCCGCGAGGTAGAGCACCACCCCAGCGACCAGTGCGACCCCACCCATACTGAGGACGGTCTTGACGATGAGCATGACATCCATTCAGCACCTCTTGATTTGGATCCGTTTTTGAGCCGATAGACTTCGGTTGAGCGCCCAGTTCGCCAGCAGGCCCAGGAATAGGCCCGCAAAACCCGAGGCCATGGCCCAGCGCTCGCTCCGGATTGCCCCCACCAGCGCTCCCGCGAGCATCGTCAGCAAGGGCAGGATGAAAGTGGAGAAGGAAAGCCAGACTCGCACGGCGGGAGACAGTTCCACCTCGACGTTATCTCCAGGATGGATGTCGCTCGGTAGGTGTTCCGGGGCGATTTCCATCAGATCCGTTGCGGGGATCTTGCAGATGCCTTTGGCTGAACAACCTTCGCAGCCACCACCCTGGGTATCCAGCTCGATGGGGTACAGCCCACGCTCATTCAAGGGCAGGACGACACCTTTCATGCCTCACGCTCCATGGTGGTCTTGACCCCGAAGCCGCTCAGGGCTGTGGGGGTAGGGCCGCCGGTTCTGGGTTGTGTCAGTGTCGAAGCCACGGGATCCTTGGGGCTGCCTTGCCGCACGAGGTTCTGCCTCTATTGCGGGGGAGGGTTTAGTTGGGGAAGACCTATTGGAGCCGAAATGTCCACCTACAGAAATGCGGCAGACCCACTGGTTAGGCACGTGGCGCGCATTCGCACAGGGTCTATTGCATGGGATAGGTTTATCTTACCCTCGGAGCCAGTGGTACCGATGCCTTGGCCAGACCCGTTTGTGCTTTTTGTCACCCCATGATCCTTCGGCATTGTTTCTGTGGAGGCTTCTCTCGGCGCCTGAAAGCCCTCCTCCTGGTAGGTGGGCTAATCGTGTCCGTGCTACTTTGGGGCACTATGTCTGGCTGGCCCCTATCCCTGCATTTGCTTCGCTTCTACCCCAAAAAACTGGGGTCTTCCCTGGTCGGCTGGGTGGCGGGGCGTTCCATGCCCCAAGGCCTGCGCATTCCAGTGCTGGAAAAATTCGCCAAAACCTATGGCGTGGATCTGGCCGAAGCGGAAAAGCCACTGAGTGAATATGCCAGCCTCCAGGCTTTCTTCACACGTCGCCTCAAGCCCGGCTTGCGGCCACAGGAGGTTGCCGTTCCGGGCTCCGTGAATAGCCCGGTGGATGCGCGGATCATCGCGGGTGGACCCATTGAGAAAGACACCATCCTTCAGGCCAAGGGCTTGCCTTATCGAGTTTCCGAATTGCTTAAAAATCTGCCGGATCCAGGGCGTTTTGAGGGCGGCCATTACCTAACGCTGTACCTCAGCCCGAGGGACTACCACCGCATTCATGTGCCCATCGAGGGCATCGTTACCGCCGTGGCGCGGGTGGAAGGCGAACTCTGGCCCGTGAACGATGCCAGCACCAGCCATGTGCCCCGCCTCTACGAACGCAATCGGCGCGCCGCCTGGGTGGCCCGTGGCACGGGTGCCGACGAAGGCCTCGACGTGGCTGCGGTCTGCGTGGGAGCTACCCATGTGGGTGGCGTGATCCTCGACGAACGCTGGCTGGAAGGGCGCAGGTTGCCCAAGGATGGCGGATTGGCGGTGAACAACCTTCCGTGCACGCCGGGCGATGACTTGGCCAACTTCCAGTTCGGCAGCACCGTGGTGTTGATCATCGGCGGGCCCAAGGCGAAAGACTGGGTGGCCCAGCGCACCGAAGGCACCGTGAAGGTTGGGCAACGCCTGGGGGCGTTTCGGTGACCGAGGAGATTTTCCACGAAGAACCCCTTTGGGAAGAAGGCGGTGATTTGCCGGGTGCCCTGGAGGCTCTCTTCGTGGCCACGGGCGAGGTGCTGGATCTGGCTCGGCTCGTGGAGCTAACTGGCATCCACGAAGGCCCCCTGCGGCAAGCCATCGAAAAACTGGAAGAGCGCCTGACCGCGCCTCGAGGCATGCGCCTCATCGAGGTGGGCGGCGGCTGGCGACTGGCCACGGCGCCCCATTACGCCAATCTTGTTTCCAAGCTGGTCACCACGCTGCGCAGCGGGCGACTCACCCCCGCTCAGATCGAAACCCTGGCCATTGTGGCCTATCGGCAGCCCGTCACCGTTCCCGAGATCAATGAACTTCGCGGCGTGACCAGCGCTGCCAACCAGGTAAAGAGTTTGCTGGAACGCGAACTAATCGTTCCCGCCGGGCGCAAACATGTGGTGGGACGCCCCATGACCTACATCACCACCCAGAAATTTCTGTTGCATTTTGGTTTGCGCACCTTGCAGGATCTGCCCCGACTGGCGGATTTTGGTGAAGGCAATATCGAAGCCCAGGCCTTGGCCCAGCTGGAGCCTGCTCTGCCCGAGGGCAGCATGTTCGAGGGGCTGGAGGACGTTGCGGATGACACTGTGGATGACAACGGACCGCAAGCCTCCTAGGCTTGTTGAATCCCCTAAATTCCATGGTTTTACAGGAGTCGCCCATGCCTCGTTTTACGTCCCTGCTCACGGCATCTCTGCTTCTGGCTGGATCGCTAGCTGCCGCTCAGCCTCGCGTGACTTCCAAGAATCGCATTCGCCGTTCGGATCCCCGCATCGAAAAAGATGCCACCGTGCTGAATGCCCGAGCCGCCGAAGCGAAGGCTGCCGCCGATGTGGAAAAGGCCGAGGCTCACGTCAATCAGCTCCGCAAGGCCCAGGCCGAAGCTCGCGCTCAGGCTCGCGAGGCGGAACGGAAGGCCTCCGAAGCGCTGCGAGCCACGGATTCCGCCCAGAAAGCTCAAGAGCAAATGCAGAAATCCCAAACCGAAGCCCGGGAAGCTCGAAAAGGCGCCCGGGTCGCCGCCGAAGCCGCCCAGAAGGCGGCCGGCGTGCATCCCGTGAAAACCAAGGCCAAGGCTGAGCCAGTAAAAACGGAGACACCTAAGGCCGAAGCGCCCAAGATTGAAGCGCCGGAAAAAAAGTAGCCACAAAGAACGCAAAGAAACGCAAAGAAACGCAAAGCGTTCTATTTGCACGGGCATCAGTTTGATTTTTTTGCGCTTTTTGTGCTCTTTGCGGCTATTTTTTTTGGCTTTGAAGGCGCGAACCCTCTACCCCCGGATCGGCACTGTCCCATTCGCGGCCCTTGCGTATTGGCCGGGCCAGGGAGTTTTGACGCCGAGTTCTACTGCGGCGCGCAGGGGCCAGCGGGGATCGCGTAGGAGTTCGCGGCCCAGCAATACGAGATCGGCTTGGCCCTGGGCAAGAATGGCTTCGGCTTGTTGGGGCTGGGTGATCAGACCCACGGCTCCGGTGGGAAGGCCCGCCTCTGCTCGGATGCGCTGCGCAAAGGGCACCTGGAAACCAGGGGAGATGGGCATGGTGGCGCGGGGTACCATGCCGCCGGTGGAAACATCGATCAAGTCCACGCCTAGTCCGCGCAGTTCTTGGCAAAGCGCTATGGATTCCTCGATCGTCCAACCGCCTTCCGCCCAATCCGTGGCCGAAATACGCACCAGGAGTGGAAGTCGTTCCGGCCAGACCGCGCGCACGGCCTGGACGGTTTCGCGCAACAGGCGGGTGCGATGAGTCAAGGAACCGCCATATTGATCTGTGCGGCGATTGGCGATGGGTGAAAGAAACTGGTGCAGCAGATAACCATGGGCCGCGTGAATTTCAACCACTTGGAAACCCGCTGCCAGTGAGCGTTTCGCGGCTTCTGCGAAGGCGTGAATGATTTTGGCGATACCCGCTTCATTCAACATCGCAGGGGTGGCCCAGCCTTCATCGAACGGCACGGCACTCGGTCCCACGGGCAACCAACCGCCTTCACTCACGGGGATGGTGGTCAACCCTCCGCGCCACGGCGCTTGCGTGCAGGCCTTGCGGCCTGCGTGCGCCAGTTGAATACCAGGAGTGGAACCCTGGGAGGTCAGGAAGCGATTGATGTGAAAGAGGGGTTCGATTTGCCCGTCCTCCCACAGTCCCAAGTCCTGAGGACTGATGCGCCCCTCGGGCAAAACGGCGGCGGCTTCGGAAAGAATCAGACCCGCACCGCCCTGGGCCAAACCGCCGTAATGAACCATATGCCAGTCACTGGCATAGCCATCGGCCGCTGAGTATTGGCACATGGGCGCCACGGCGATGCGATTGGGCAGCGTGATGCCGCGTAGCGCGAGGGGATCGAAGAGGCTGGTCACAGAGCCCGCTCCAACACGCGCCGCGACACGTCGAGCGTGACGTCGCGCTTCTCGCCCAGGGCCCTCATGCCGTGGGCTTCCAGGGCTTCCACGAGGTTCGGAATATCGGCGGCTTGGATGCCGTAATCCTGCAAGCGCGTTTTTACGCCCAGGCTTTCGAAGAAGGTGCGGGTGCGTTCAATGGCTTGGGTGGCGCGGGTTTGGTCATCGCCTTCGCGCAGGTCCCAGACCCGTTCGGCGTATTGCACGAGCTTCGCGCGCTTGGCCTCAAAGCGTTCGGTCAACATGGCGGGCAGCACCACGGCCAAGCTTTGCGCATGGTCCAGGCCGAATTTGGCGGTGAGTTCGTGACCAATCATGTGCGTGGCCCAATCCTGAGGCACCCCGGCCCCGATGAGGCCATTCAGAGCCAGCGTGGCACTCCACACAAAGGTCGCTCGGGCCTCGTACTGCTCGGGATGCTGCAAGGTGATTGGGCCAACTTCGATCAATGTGCGCAGAATGCCTTCCGAAAAACGATCCTGCAGGGGCGCGTCGGCAGGATAAGTGAGGTACTGCTCCATGGTGTGGACGAAAGCATCCACCACACCGTTCGCGATCTGTCGCGGCGGTAGTGAATAGGTTTTGGTGGGATCCAACACCGAGAAGCGCGGGAAGAGCAGCGGGCTTCCGAAGGCCAATTTGGCACCGATGGATTTGCGGGTGATGACGGCACCGCTATTCATTTCCGAGCCCGTGGCGGGCAAGGTCAGCACGGTGCCAAAGGGCACGGCTTCCTTCACCGGCGCCTTGCGGATCACGAGATCCCAGGCGTCTTCACCCGAGAATGGAATGGCCGCCGCGATGAACTTGGTGCCATCGATCACAGAGCCGCCGCCCACCGCCAGAATGAATTCGGTTCGGGTTTCCCGAGCAAGCTTCACGGCGCCCATTAAATTTTCGAAGCTGGGGTTGGGTTCGATGCCGCCGAATTCCGTGACCACGGCGTGGCTCAGCGCCGCGCGGACTTCGACGAGGGTGCCGTTCTTGAGCACGCTGCCGCCACCGTAGGTGATCAGCACGCGCTGCCCCGCGGGGATTTCCTTGGCGAGGTCGGCGATGCGATCTTTGCCGAACAGGATTTTCGTGGGGTTTTGGTAGGTGAAGTTCTGCATCTCAGCCTCGTGGGGGGAAAACATCGTTGAAAAAGAAATCCAGGCACCGTCGCACGGGCTCTGTGGAGCCATGAATCTTCATGGCCAAAAGGCTGCCTTCCCAGGCAAACCAGAAGTGATCGGCGAGTGCTTCCGACGAAACATCGCCCCGAACTTCACCGAGCTCTTGCCCCTGGCGAAGGTAGTCGCTGAAACGCTCCCGCCACAGGGTGATGACCGCCACCAT
>JAUYES010000829.1 GCA_030691225.1 Holophaga sp.
AGCCCGCTGCCGGGCTTGCTGGATACGCCCGGCAACGAAGATTGCTTTAACACATGCCTTAATCCCTGACCGATCCATCGCCGAGGAAGCCATGAATCTAAGAGTGCTGTTAACCATTCCCGAATTTTGCGAAGCAACCGCCATGAGCCGGAACCGCTTCTACGAAGAAGTGAGAGCTGGGCGCATCAAGCCAATCAAGGTCGGAATCCGCAGCGTCCGCGTCCCGGTCGAGCAGGTCCAGGCCTATCTCGATGCGATCACCAAACATGGATCCTGTTTGTCAGCCATGGCTTCGTAGGCGATCGACATGGGTATCGATTTCCAGCGAATCAATACGGAAGCTCTCGCCAGATCGGAGGTGGTGCTTGCCTGGATGCTCCCGTCTGGCAGGGTCATGGGATGGCGTTATTTCGCCCTAAATCCTAGACGCGAAGACAAGCACATCGGGAGTTTCAGCGTGGATCTCCAAAAGGGGGTCTGGTGCGACTTCGCATTATGTGAAGTTTCTGGCGGGGACCTTATTAGCCTTGGGGCTTACATCTGGGATTGTCGACAGGGTGAAGCCGCCATCCGGATCGCGAACTATCTAAACATTCGAACCTAGAAAAACCCTCATAACACCGGCGCGGTCCAGGAATGGACAAGCCCGGAGGGGTCCAGGATCCCTGCCGTTTTCTGAGATGCGGCCGGTATGGCCTTGCCCTGCCTTTTAAAAGGAAATTCCAATGACTGACACGAAGACTCCGGTCCCTGCCGCCGACGAATGGCTGCCCATCACCGGCCCTGTTCCGCCATCCGCCCCGGTACCCAATTTCCAATGCTTCGCCAGTACCAAACACGAGTGGTCCGAAGATCACAGCGAGGTAACGCACAGAGCAGAGCTGCTGGAGCACTGGGAATTCCTGGATCCCAACGGAAATCTGCTTTTTTATGTCATGCGAATCCGGTTGCGAGACCGAAAGAAGGACCTTCCTATCACCTGGTGTAAGCACAGAACCAGTAGCAAAGAAGAATGGCGCATGAAAGCGCCTGGTATTCCTCGTCCTCTCTATCGATTGAACCACCTCATGTCCGCTATGGACGCCCCCGTCCTTGTCGTAGAAGGGCAGAAGGCCGCGGAGGGCGCTCTGAAGTATCTTCCGACGGGTTGGTTGGCTACTAGTTCCTATGGTGGTGCCAATGCCGCAAAGACTGCAGACTGGTCTCCTCTGGCTGGGCGTGAGGTCTTAGTCTGGCCTGACAACGATCAGGGAGGCGAGAAATACGCCGAGGATCTGGAAGCTTGCCTTTCCACTGTCGGCGTGCGCTCCGTCACCAGAATTCAATTGCCCCCGGGCCTTCCCAAAAAATGGGATTTGGCGGATGAACCTCCTTCGGAACTCGGCGCGGAGGGTATCAAAGCCCGGATCGAATCATCCGTGCAGCCTGTCCTTGATCCTATCCCTGTCAAAGTGGAGCTCCAGAAGAAGGAACGTCCGCGGATCAATGTCGGCGGTGCCTACGACAAGAATGCCGATCGCGCGGTCAAGACACTCATTGAGAACCGAAGCCTTTTCCGATCCGATCGCGGGTTAGTAAGGATCTCGGCGCCCGGTGTTATCGAAGAACAGGCCCACCTTGGGGCTCCTAATCCCTGCATGGAACTGGTCCAAGCCGAATGGTTGCTTGGCGAAATGTCGCGTCAAATCGATTTCGTGAAAACCGAGAAAAAAGAAATTGTTGGGACGCATCCGACAAAGCTGTTTGCCCAGATTGTGATCGGGCAGACGCAGGCTCCGTGGCCTCTTCTCAGAGCCGTTGTAAAGGCTCCTTTGATCCTGCCGAAGGGTCAGGTTTTGACACAACCTGGGTTCGATGTGAGCTCGGGAATCTATCTGGCAAACAAGGATTCCTGGCCTGACTTTTCCAAAAAGGTTGACGAAGTTGCCGCCAGGGCTGCTTGGCTTCGTTTGAAAGCCTTGATTCAGGACTTTCCGTTCGGCCCTCTTGGTTCCGACCAAGGGCCGGATGCTTCCGAGGCAGCTTGGCTCGGATTGTGTCTTACCTTACTGTGCCGGTTTGCCTTCGTCGGATCGGTTCCCTTTTTTGTCTTCAACGGAAATAAGGCCGGGGTTGGTAAGGGCAAGCTTTTGCAGCTTGCGTCCCTGATCGTGCTTGGCTCCAATCCCTACACTATGCCGGCCAGTGAAGACCTGGATAAGTTCACCCAGGACGCGTACTCAGCGCTGCGCTCCGGCACTAGGCTTTGCTGGATGGATGATGTGAATCCCCAATTTGGGAATCGCGTCTTGAACATGGTGATCACCGCAGAGGAAGTCGCTGCACGGAAGTTCTTTACACAGGACCTTTGCGGGGTCCCGAACATGGCGGTTTGGGCAATCACCGCCAATGATGTCTGCTTGAA
>JAUYES010000830.1 GCA_030691225.1 Holophaga sp.
AATCGCGGTGTCAGTGTTCTTGGCCTTCTGTAGCCCGCCCATGAGTTGATCGCCCCAAATGAGCCGCGCGGGGGCGGTAGCGTTCCAGCTTGCTCGGAAGAAGCCAGTGCCCTTGGTGGCATCGTGCACGCCCGAAAGCATCAGAGGGCGGTTCGTGGGGATGGTTTTTTCTTCGGGGTCGAGCCTCAGGTAACGAAGACTGGTTTTCTGTTCTCGACCTGCGCCCACGGTGAGGTTGCGGGCAGAGGTGGGTTTCAGCTCCCAGAGATCGAACTGGTCATAGGCCAGCAGCGCTTCGTCATTGGCGGTCCACCCAGCCATGCCATAGGGGTCCGGTAAATCCGGCATGTCGTGATCTTCTTCGTGGAAGGCCACCTTCAGGTTCTGGGTAAGGTTGATGGCGCCGCCGCCCTCCGTGGGAACCAGCATCCAGGCCTTGGCGGTGCCATCGAAATGGAACAAATACTTGCCCGCTGGGGAGAGGCGGGAACCGCGCCCTGGACCGTCACTGCTGCGCCGGGACCAGGGGAGCTGTTTTGCGAGTAGTTTGCGGGTGCCCGTTTTTAAATCCACGGTGTAGACGTCGGCGTAGGCCTGATCCCAGGAGGCCAGATGGAGGTAGGCCTTGGGCGCAAAGCCCAGAGCCACATTCGGATTTTCATTCGTTTCGATATCGGGAAATTCCTCGGAACCCAACTGGGCAAGGGTGCCTTCGGCCACGTGAAAAACCGCGCGGAAACTGCGTTTTTTCTCTTCCTCGGCGCGCACCTTCTGCATGGGCTGCAACTCGGCATCCTTCCAATGCCAAAGATCGACCTTCACGGGGTCGGGTGCATCCTTGGGCTCGGCCTTGGGCGCTGGGGCCGTGCCGAAGAATAGGCGCGCACCGTCCTTGGTGAAATCCAAGCGTCCATGCTCCGAAGGAACCCAGCCTACAGGCAAGCCCTTGGCCGTGGCGGTGGGCACTTCTTGGGGCGCGGCTTCGCCATCTTTCCAGCAATAGAGCTTGAAGGTTGGGGCTTCGGCTTTCACATCATCCCGGTTGCTAAGGAAGGCCATTTGCCCACCCAACTCATCCGTCACCAGCCCTTTGTAGCTGCCTTTGCCCAGGAGCATGGGCGTTGCCTTGCCTTCGCTGGCACGCCAGAGATAAACGCCTTCTTTGGCAGGATCGGTGTAGGTGACTTTGGGGCTATCCTTGGGCTTAACTTCCTCCTTGGCCGAATCTTTCGCGCTGTCCTTAGCCTTGGGAGCTTCCTTCACACTCACGGCGTAGGCCAGCCAAGCTCCATCGCGGTTCCACTGATATTCAGTCACCTCGTTGAGCGTGGTGCGGTTCGGCGTGCCCAGTTCGAGAATGACAAGATCGGTGCCAGGCTCCTTTTTCTTGCTGTCCTTGTCGGTGGCGGCGGGCC
>JAUYES010000831.1 GCA_030691225.1 Holophaga sp.
GCCGCCATCAATCCCGGCAATTCGGGCGGCCCCTTGCTGGATAGCGCAGGGCGGCTGATCGGCGTGAACACGGCCATCCAAAGCACCAGCGGCTCCAGCGCAGGTATCGGTTTTGCGGTGCCCGTCGACACCGTAAACCGCATCGTCCCGCAGCTCATCGCCAAGGGCCGTCTGGTGCGGCCTGACTTGGGTTTCGAGGAACTCGATCCTTCCTATGCACCGAGTTTTGGCAATCCCAAGGGCATCATCGTGCTGCGTGTCCGACAGAACAGCCCCGCGGACAAAGCGGGCCTGCAAGGCATTACGCGTTCGGGACGCCGCTACCTGCTGGGGGATGTAATCGTGGGGGCAGCGGGCAAACGACTCAAAAATATGGATGATCTGCTGGATCTCCTGGAAAGCGAATCCCTCGGCAACACCATCCAACTCGATATCCTGCGCGAAGGAAACGCTATGAGAATTGCAATCCGGCTTCAGTAGCGACCACCGAACCTGCCATTTCGACCGTTTGTGCTATTGGGAAGGTAATTCCAGCTAATTTCTTGCCCAATTACCACCGACCAGCCTAGCCTCACTGGATCGCTCAAATCCTCACGTGGACCCTCACGACGTGAGGCATACCTTTCCGTTTCCATATTCTCTGGAGGAAACATGAATTTATCCCAAGGCCAAGGCCTTGTCGCTTTACTGGTGGCGGCAGCGCCCTTGATGGCCCAGGAAATCCCTGTGGTCGAGAAAACCCTTTCCAACGGCATGCGCCTGCTCATGGTGGAGCGTCATGACCAACCCACCATCGCGGCCGGCTGGGTGGCTCGCGTGGGCAGTGCCAATGAGCGCCCCGGCATCACGGGTCTTGCGCATCTGTTCGAACACATGATGTTCAAGGGCTCCAAGATCATCGGCACCCGCAACGCCACGCGGGACGGTGAGCTGAATGATTTGCAGGACAAACTGCAGGCCCAAATTCGCGAAGAAATGTCGATCCTGCGCGATAAGCAGCGACGTGGCGAGATCACCAACATGATGGACCAAAAGGTCCGCACCCCTCGCCTGCAGAAGCTCCTGGAAGAATTCGAAGCATTGGTAAAAGAGCAGCGCGGTCTCATCGTCAAGGATGAGATCTGGAACCTTTACCAGGCCTATGGTGCCACCGGGCTGAATGCCAGCACGAGCCAAGATCGCACGGCCTATATCGTGACCATCCCCTCCAACAAGCTGGAACTCTGGACGTGGATGGAATCGGACCGCATCACCAACCCGGTGTTTCGTGAGTTTTACAGCGAGCGCAACGTCATCCTGGAAGAGCGCCGACAAACGCTCGAATCCCGGCCCGATGGCTTGGTAAGTGAAGCCTTCAACGCCATGACCTGGATGGCCCATCCCTACCACTGGCAAGTCATCGGCTGGCCTAGCGATATCGCCCAAGTCACTCGGGAAGAAGCCAATAAATTCTTTGCCACTTACTACGCACCCAATAACCTCACGGCGATTCTTGTGGGCGACTTCAACCCCGACCAAGCCTATGCATTGGCCGAAAAATATTTCAGCCGCGTGAAGGCCAACCCCAACGGTGTTCCCGAAGTCACCACCCTGGAACCCAAGCAACCCGCCGAGCAACGCATGGTGGCCGAGGTGGAAAGCACCCCCGGCATCGAGGCGGTTTACAAGGCTGTCCCCTCGGTGCACCAGGATGCCCCTGCCCTACAGGCGCTGGCTTCGATCCTGGGCGGCGGTGGCGGAGGCCGCATGGGCGGACGCGCTGCCTCGGGCCGCCTGTACAAAGCCCTGGTACTCGGCCAGAAGGTTGCGACCTCGGCTACGGCAATGTCCCGCGGGCAGAAATACGGCGGACTCTTCACGTTACGAGCCACACCAGCGGCCGGTCGCAGACCCGAAGAGGTGGAACCCCTTCTCTATGCGGAATTGGACAAAATCGTAAAAGATGGCGTCACAGATCAAGAGTTGGAGCGCGTCAAAAAGGCCGCGAAGGTCGCCTTCTATTCCCGCATGGATAGCAACGAAGGCCTGCGAAGCATCCTGTCCGAAGCCGAATCCGCGGGCAGCTATCGCGATATCGCAGAATCCCAAAAGCGCCTGCAAGCCGTGACCAAGGAAGACATCCAGAGGGTTGCCAAGCAATACCTCGTGCGCAATAGCCGTAGTGTGTTGATCACCCATCGCGTCGGAACCAAAGGGCGCCCGGTCCGGGAACGTTCCCAGCAGACGGAGGCCAAGTAATGTTGCACGGACTAGCCCTCTCCCTTGTAATTGGCACAACCACGCTTTTCGCACAGGGCATTCCTGATCGACCCGAAAAGCTCACCTTCCCATCGCTCGAATTTCAGGTTCCCAAGAGCAAAGATTTCAAAGCCGAACTGAAGAACGGGATTCCGGTCTTTCTCGCTCCCGATCCCAAGGGTCCGCCCATGGCTCGCCTAACCGTCATCTGGCGGGGAGGAGCCTACCTGGAGCCCAAAGGGAAAGAAGGTCTGGCCAGCTTCTTCGGTAGTCAACTCGTTCTAGGCGGCACCTCCAAGCTGAGTCCCGAACAGCTCGAAGACAAACTCGAAGGCATGGCCGCTTCCCTTTCCAGCAACTGTGGCAACACGAGCGGGACCATCTCATTGCAGGTCTTGGACAAGGATCTTCCCGATGGACTGGAGCTACTCACCCAGGCCCTGCTGGATCCAGCCTTTGCCCCAGAGCGGCTGGAGATTGCCAAGCGTTCCGCACGCCAGGCCATGGAACGGCGCAATGATTCCGTGACTAGCATCGTGCCCTACCAAATGAATTACCTGCTCTTCGGTGCGAATCATTTCGCCGCCAACGAGCGCACCGCTGCCAGCCAGGAAGCCGTGACTCCAGGCGATCTCAAGGCCTTCCATGCGAAGTTGCTCCATCCCAGCAATTTTGTCATCCACGCCAGCGGCAACTTTGAGCGAAAAGCTCTGCTCGAGCTGCTCAACAAGGGCCTGGGTTCCATGAAGGCAGCCAAGGACCTGAAGCCCGTTGAAAAGGTTCCGGCACCCAATTTCACGCGCCAACCCGGCATCTACGTTTCCAATAAAGTTGCCCCCCAGAGCATGGTCCAGTGGGCCTTCCCCGGTATTCGTCGCACCGATGCCGACTGGCATGCGGGTGCCGTCATGAATCACATCCTGGGCGGCAGTTTCACCAGCCGCTTGATGAAGAAGATCCGCTCCGACGAAGGACTCACCTATGGCGTGCGCACGGCCCTCGGCGAAGGCGCCCACTGGCGCGGGGATTTAACCGGAGGTCTGCAAACCCAGAACCGCACGGTGGCCTATGCCCTGCGCTTAGCTCTGACTGAAATGCAACGCCTGAAGGAACAGCCCCTCACCGAGGCCGAGCTCACCGTCGTCAAGAATGGCCTCATCGAAGCCTTTCCCGCCCAGTGGTCGGGCAAGCAAGCCATTATGGCCCGCATGGCGGAAGAACAGCTTCTGGGCTGGCCCAAGGACTGGTGGGTGGACTATCGCCAAAAGGTTCAGGCCGTAACCCCAGCGGATGTGCAGCGCCTCGCCAAGAAGCTCCTTGATTTTGACAAGCTCGTGGTCTTTGCTGCGGGCACCGCCGCAGAGATCGAAGCTGGCGACCCTGATCATCCAGGCGCCCTCAAGGATGTTTGCCCCCTACCATTGGTGCGTCTGCCCCTCAGGGATCCTCTGACTCTGCAACCCCAGAAATAACCACCAACAGGAACGCCTGAAGACTGGAGGCTTTTTGCCTCCAGTCTTGTTTTAGGGTAGGGGAAAGAAGCGAATCGGTATGCCCTTTTTATAGGAGTGCAACTCGCCAGAACGCCGTTACTTGCCTCGGGCGCACTGGAGCCGATGAATAGAGTTGGTTCCTTTCCGAGACCCAAATCGAGATATCGACCCTATGCACGTTGACCCCCACCAGCAGAAATCAATCAAGAGCCTACTGGTCGCTATTGTCGTGTTCATTTTGGTCCTGGGCGCTGGGTTTGCTTGGTGGCTGACCATCAGGGCCGAGCGCGAGATGCGTGCGGAGCTTCTGCAATCAGCGAATTTATTGGCGCAAACGCTCAATATCGGACAAATCAAGACTCTTACCTCTACTGAAAGCGATCTGCAAAAGCCGACCTATCAAAGACTCAAGGAACAACTCGCGGTGGCGCGGTTAGCCAACCCACAATGTCGATTCCTTTACCTTCTTGGCCGTAAGCCGGATGGAACCATTTCCTTTTTCATGGATAGTGAACCGGCCGAATCAAAGGATTGCTCTCCACCCGGGCAGATCTATGCAGAGGCCCCGAATGGAGTGCGGAGCGCCTTTGCTGGCCAGGGTGCAACCATCGAAGGACCCTACACCGATCGCTGGGGAACCTGGGTTTCGGGGCTCATCCCAATCCAAGACCCTCAGGCAACCACCTACGGCCTAGCCAAACCGGAACAAGCTCAGGCGTTGGTGAAGAAGGCCGTGGACTTCTACCGAAAGCATGGCCGCGAGCGTTTTTTAAAGGAAGCCAACAATCCCCATGGCGAACTCCGCAAAGGTGAGCTCTACGCCTTTGCCTACGATCGCAGCATGACCATGCGGGCCCACCCCGTGAAGCCGGAATTAGTCGGCCAGAACCAACTCGACAAAAAAGATTGGGCCGGTGGCAAGTATTTCCGCCGCGAGATCCAAGAAATCGCCATGACCAAAGGCCACGGTTGGGTGGATTACGAATACGAGAATCCCCTCAATCAGAGGCGAGAGCCCAAAACAACCTACCTCCAAAGCACAGATGATCTTGTGATTTGCGCCGGGGCCTACAAGGGAACTGGCGCCATCACGGCGGTCTTGGGCGTGGACATGGATGCCCGCGCCTGGAACAGGACCCTGGCCCGCACAGCCTTGCCGCCGATCCTATGTGCCTTGGCGCTCGTGACCGTGGTGCTGATTGGCTCGGCTCTGGCGGCGCGGCGATCGCGCTCTGGAGCCACGCCATCTCGTTGGATGCGGCACCTTGAACCAGGCCTCGTGATTGCGGTGGGGCTGATCTTGACCATTTCTACCGGGTGGATCGTCGATCGGCGGGAATCTCAGGACCGCAAGGAAGCCTTCGCGC
>JAUYES010000832.1 GCA_030691225.1 Holophaga sp.
AAGGCTGAAGAAGTGCTCTCCCTGGTTCAAGACTGGTTCGCCCATCACATCCTGGGCGAAGATATGCGCTACAAGCCCTGGGTGGAAACCCACTAAGGCCCATTCGCAATTACCTCAAAACGATGAACCAAGTTCGCCACCTAGCCCGAGGTCTCCCCATGCAACTCATCGGCACCGCCTTTCTCATCATTGCGGCCATGACCACCCCTGCCCTGCGGGCTCAGACCACCCCCCCGGCAAAGCCTTCAAGTGAAGCCCTGGATCTCTCCGCCTCGCGAACGGCCCTGGAAACGGAGTTGGTGGCTCGCCATGGGGAGGGCCAGCGCGCCCGAATCCAGCGAGGACTGCGTCAGGTCTGTGCCTTTTGGCGGGCCAAGGATGGAGGCTCCTCCGCATTCGAAGCCTTTGTGCGGATGCACTTCGCAGGGGACACCAAGGCCCTGGACGGTCTCTTTCAGCGCATGGAATTCGTGTTGGAAAGCCTGAACGGCCACATGGCCGAAATCGGCCGGGACTTCCGCTGGCATTCGGATTTGGATATCGGTCCCATGTTGCCCGTGGACGATATCCTGTCGGGTTATAACGCCGCGGCTCATTTCATTGACGATGCCTTTGCCAATAAGTTGGCCTTCTCCGTGCTGCTGAACTTTCCCATGTCCACCCTGGACGAGCGCCTAAAGCAGGGAGAGACCTGGACTCGCCGCCAATGGGCCGAAGCGCGCTTGGTGGATATCTTCGCCAAACGCATACCTGCGGACGTAAAACAGGCCAACGCCGAAGCCGCAGGCCAATCGGACCGCTACATCGCCTCCTACAACATCTGGATGCACCACCTGCTCAACGACAGGGGCCAACGCCTGTTTGAACCCGGTAAGCGCCTGCTCTCCCACTGGAATTTGCGTGACGAGCTCAAGAGCCGCTACGCCGCTGGAAAGGAGGGGCTGGAGCACCAGCGCATGATCCAGAAGGTGATGGAGCGCATCGTCACCCAAACGATTCCGGGTGTTGTGATCGATAGCCCGTTCGTGGACTGGAATCCCTACTCCAACGAAGTCAAAGCAACCACAGTCAAGGATTCGAAGGACGCCACTCCCGCGAATTTAAAGATCAACAACGCTCCCGAACCCGATACCCGCTACAAGGTACTGCTCGACTGCTACAAGGCCGCCCGCCTGGCCGATCCTTACAGCCCCACGGCCCCCACGCATATGGCCCGCAGTTTTGAAGAAGGTCGTCAGCTTCCCGAGATCCGGGTAAGAAAGATGCTGGAAGAGGTCTGCAGCAGCCCGCTCGTCAAGGACCTCGGCAAGCTCATCGAGCAACGCCTTGGCCGCAAGCTGGAGCCCTTTGATATCTGGTACAACGGCTTCCGCCCCGGTGCAGGTTTGGATGAGAGCAAGCTCGATGCTCTGACCCGCGCCAAGTATCCCAATGCCGAAGGCTACAAAAAGGACATGCCGAATCTCTTGAAAAGGCTTGGTTTCAGCGCGGAGCGGGCCGAGTGGCTAGCCAGCCGCATCGAAGTAGATCCTGCTCGCGGCAGCGGACACGCCATGGGCGCCGACCGCAAGGGCGATAACGCCCATCTACGCACCCGGGTGGGCGCTCAGGGCATGGACTACAAGGGCTTCAACATTGCAGTTCATGAGATGGGCCATAACGTCGAACAAACTTTTTCACTCAACAAGATCGATCACTGGTTGTTGAATGGCGTGCCCAACACGGCCTTCACCGAAGGTGTTGCCTTTGTCTTCCAGTCCCAGGATCTGAAACTGTTGGGCCAGCCTGCACCCGATGCCAAGGCTCTAGCCGAAAAGACGCTCAACGATTTCTGGATGACCTTCGAAATCGCCGGGGTGGGTCTCGTGGATACCGCCGTCTGGCATTGGATGTATGACCACCCTGAAGCCACTCCTGCGCAGCTCAAAGAAGCCGTGCTGCAGATTTCCAAGGATGTGTGGAATGCCTTCTACGCGCCGGTCTTTGGGCAAAAGGACTGCGTGCTGCTGGGCATCTACAGCCACATGATCCATAGTTTCCTCTACCTGCCTGACTACTCCATTGGCCACATGATCGCCTTCCAGATCGAACATCAGATTGAGAAGACGGGCAAACTCGGCGAAGAAATCGAACGCATGACCACCCTAGGGCGCCTTACGCCCGATCTTTGGATGATGAAGGCCACGGGCAAGGTCGTAGGACCCGAAGCCCTGCTGGAAGCCACTGAGAAAGCACTCAAGGTCATAAAGAAATAGCCGTTTTTGCGGCAAGGAATAACTCGACCAACGGGTTGTCCGTTGTGGTGGAATAGGGGAAATCCAAATCCCTATGAGACCTAACCCTATCCCTCATGATTCAAGCGAGCCCTCGATGCAGGTAGATCGAGTGCGCTTTGCAGAGATCATGCACCTCTTCGAAGAACTTCCCGGGGGACCGCACGCCTGCATCCTGGTGCCCTTCCTTGGAATGTTGGAATTTCAACTTGGGCACCTTCAAGCCGCCAAGGCGGCCGCCGATACAAAAACCATTCGCGAAGCCGCCCATGCCATCAAGGGAGGCTGTTGGGATCTTGGCTTTCAGGCCCTGGGTCAGTACAGCCAACACCTGGAGCAACTAGCCCGTGCTGCCCAGCTGCCCAGCGAAGCCGATTGGTCAAACTTCTTTGCAGAAGTCGCCTGGGTGCGGGTCTTTGTGGAAGCTTGGCCGGACGTTGGCTGAAAAAAATTGGCCACAAAGAACACAAAAAACGCAAAAGGACTTGGTGTTTTCGAAGTGAACTGACATCAGCTCAATTCTTCATCTTTTGCGCTCTATGCGTTCTTTGTGGCTATTTTTTTCGGTGTCGAGAATTGCCCATGCCCCGCTTTAAGGTCTTTCGCTGATATTTCCGAAAGGGTTCGCAGCAGCAACATCACCCAGATTTGTGGCCACATAAAAACCGATCCCCAGGAGTTGTCCTCCCAGGGATCGTTGTCCAAACCGATTTTTCAGTGCTCAGGCCAGTTTGGCCAAGACATCTTTCAATGCTTCCAATGCATCAACCGGCAATTTGTCCGACCCACCCAGTTCCGTGTCCCGGCTCTGCACGAAAGCCAACCGATCGGCCATGCGCTTTTTGAATTCCGCACGGTAGGTTGGGTCATTGAGGTCCGCCGGGAAGCCCGGCCAATCCAGAATCTTCAGGTCCTGGAAGGGCTGCCAGGGTTTGAAATCAGCCTTGCCTTCCACGATGGCTTCCAGGATGCCAAGGGTATCCGCAGGCTGCACCTTCTTGCCCATGAACGACCCGGTGTTCAGCACGTAGCAGGCAACACCATCGGCGATGAGGGTCTTGAAGCGGTCGTAATCCAGCGCAAGCTGGTAGGTCCGGAACGGATTGGCATAGGGCTCCACCACCAACGCATTAGGGTCCACACCCGGCGCCAAACGCTCAGCAGAGCTACGTTTCGTGGCCAAGGTCGCCCCAAAAACAGAGCCGAGACTCGGGCCTTCCAGTTTCACCACTGGCGGTAGTGTTTCATCCTTCATCAGCCAGAAAATGGCGTTGATGGGTTCGTTGATGCGATCCACACGGTTGGGTGACCACAGCCGAGACTTCACGGCCCGACCATTGCCATTGCGCAGATCCTCACTCACCACGCGCAGCGAACCATCGGGGTAACGCGTCGCACCATTGTTCTGCAAGGTCAGGATGAACTTGTTGTCCTCGCAATCCATCGGGTAATCCTGCGTCTTGTCGAAGTAAGCAGGCTCCAGGGCGATGGAATATTTTTCCTTCACGTTGATGATGAAGGCGTCGTCATGCACCACGGTAATGTCGTATTTGTTGTTGTGGCGGGCGTGGGTGATCGTGGATTTACCCGAACCCGAAAGGCCGAACACAGCGGCCACGTAGCTCTTGTCACCGGCAAGGCTGTAGCGCTTCATGCCGCCGTGGCAGGAGGCGTAACCGTGCCGAGCCGCAAGATGCCAGGCCAG
Organism: Holophaga sp.; assembly: GCA_030691225.1. Lineage (GTDB taxonomy): Bacteria > Acidobacteriota > Holophagae > Holophagales > Holophagaceae > JAYREN01. The sequence continues at coordinate 3,979 of JAUYES010000832.1, forward strand.
GGTCAGGGTGCCCTTCTTGTGCTCGCCAAAATACCGCATGCCGAGGAGCGCAAGCGTGTTGTGTTCACTATCGAAGAAACTCAGGCCCATGGGGTGATCCGGGTGGGTCCAATCCGGATCCGAGAAAACAATGATGTCGCCTTCAGGATAGGGTTTGGATTCGGAATAGCGTGCGGCGTAAACATCGTTGATCCACTGGAAGTTGAGCATCCAGCTGTAAAGAATGTTGGCGTGCTCTTCGGGAATCACGAGGCGCGCTTTCACCATGAAATCTTCGTCTAGGCCCACCACCACTTGGCCCGTGACCATCTTGCGCTTGCGGGTCTGATAAATGGCCTCAACCACCTTGTTATACAGAGCGCCCTTGTCAACGCCCGGCCAACCAAGGATTTGGCGAGCCGCTGCAGCGCGACCGGAGACGGCGCCATCATTCATCAACAGGGCCTTGGCGTCCTCAGGCAATCCGAGCACTTCGGGTTTGTAGACGGGCATCCCATCCAGAATTACGGTGCCAGGAGCCTGCGCCGCCAAGCGATAGGCCTCCGCCACGGTGGTAATGGGACGCACGTTATTGCCATAAAACGCGGTCTCGACCGTGGTGCGGATCTGCGAGCTGATCTGCTTGAAGCCGTCCTTGCCTGGATAGGCGCCGATGGTTGCCATTACCTCTTCTCCTTTTGGAAATCCGGTGAGTCGATTCGTGAAGCTGCCCTGTTCCGAGCGGATTGGGCGAATTCCCGGCATCGGCGCTGATACCGCTTATCTTAGCGGATTCCTTGGGAAGTGCGCGCTAGATTGGCTTTTGCAACTTCCAGGAAGCGCGCCCTAGCCAATCCGTGATCAATGATGGGCTCGGAATAGGCCACGGAGCGACGAAGCGTCTCTGGTGCCTTCCAGGGACTATGAATCCACTTCGTGGGCATGGCACGTAGCTCCGGTATCCAGCGCTTCACATACTCACCTTCAGGGTCGAAGCGTTCGCCCTGGGCCGTGGGGTTGAAGACGCGGAACCACGGCTGGGCATCGACACCGCAACCGGCACTCCACTGCCAGCCCATGTTGTTATTGGCCCAGTCGCCATCCACCAGCCATTTCATGTAGTGGGCCTCACCGTATCGATAATCCTGAAGCAGGTGCTTCGTCAGGAAACAGGCGGCCACCATGCGGGCA
>JAUYES010000833.1 GCA_030691225.1 Holophaga sp.
CGTAACTGCCCTTTCACCGAGGCCGAGCGGCCCTTCAGGTCCTCCCGGTTCCGGCGGAACTGTAGGCGATCCTCTTCCATTTCTCGGGATCGTTCGGCGCTTTCCTGCAATTTGGTTTGGCGAGTCTTGACCTGGCCTTCGAGGGTTTCCACACGATCCAGCCATTCCTCGCGAGCTTTTCGACAGGCTTCCAGATCGGCGCGGAGTTTGAGTGGAGAAGCTTCCGGCGCCGCAACGCCCACCTGTACAGGGCCAAAGGGCAGTTTCACCAATCGAGGTGAGACAAAACCAAGGTCGGGATGGCATGCCGCCAGTTCCGGCAACGCAGCATCCGCACAGCGGAAGGAGCGCGCGAGCAGAGCCTCCAAGGGCCTTGGCATACCCGTACGCCAGCGGATCGATGACGCTAAAGCCTCGCAATCACTAGGTAATTCCGAAGGTTGAAGCTGCGTGGTGGTCGCCACTTGAAGCTGACCCGGAATCTCATTCAGCAGACCCAGTGCGGATTGCCCCAGGCAAACGGCCTGCAGCCAGTTGCCAAGCAGGCGCTCCACGTCGGGGCGGGCGGCCTCCTCCACGGAAAAGAGGTCGGAGAGCGCTTGGGGATCTTCGCCCTTGGTCTTTAGCCAAGCCAGGGCTTTTTGCGCCTCTTCCGAACCACTCACTTGGCGCAAAACATCACCAAGTTGCTTCAGGCGACGTTCTTCGGTATCGAGCGCACCTTCGGCTTCTCGCAGACCATTCGCGGCCTGGCGGTGGCTCTCCAGGGCTTCACCATGCAAACGCGTTTGCACCTGCACCGATTCTTCCACCTGCTCGAACTGGGCCTCTGCGCCTTCGAGGGCGCGCACGAGACGCTGGTCTTCGGCTTGCAGGCTCTCTAGCCGCGGGGCTCGAACGGATTCTTCGTGGTTGAGAGCATCCAGGCGACCTTCGATCTGAGCAATTTGCTGGTGCACAATTTGGCGCTGGCGCTGGAGAGCGAGGCCTGCCCGCTCGGCTTCGGCCCGGCGAGCGCGGAGGTCTTTGAGTTCGGCTTCAATTTGGCGCAAAGCGCCACCGGCCATGGCAACGGCTTCTTCGGCCTCACCAACCAAGCCATCCCGGGCTTCCAGTGCCGTTGCCGCTGCTTTCAGAGCGGTCTGCAAGCGCTCCATCTCGGCTTGTGCATCGCCCGAGCGCGTGGAAAGTTCCAGCAGCCGCTCCTGCGAAACGATCTGTTGCTGGCGGTTTTCCTCAATGCGTTCTTCTTGAAATCCCCGATCCTGATCCGCCAGTGTCAGCCGTTGGTCGAGGGCGAGAATGGCGCGGTTACGCCCTTCCTGGGCGTGATTCAACTCGTCTAACTTATGCCGCTGGGCTTCGACTTCGCTGGCCTTTTCGGAAGCTTGGGCCGTAAGCGCAGCGATTCCGCGCTCCAAGGTATCGAGCTGATCGACGATGCGCGCCTTGGCCTCATCCAGTTCCGTAGCCTTGCCCGCGAGCAAAATGCGCTGGGTGGCCTTGATGGCGGTATCAAGTTCGAGCGCACGACGCGCCTTGGCGGCTTGGCGCTTCAACGATTCCTGTTGCTTGCCAAGCTCATGCAGAATGTCGTCCAGGCGCAAAAGATTCGATCGAGTGTCTTCAAGGCGGCGCTCGGCATCGGTGCGACGCAGCTTGTACCGGGTGATTCCAGCGGCTTCTTCCAGCAGCGAACGCCGATCCTTGGGCTTGGTGGACAGAATGAGATCGATCTGGCCCTGCTGAATAAAGCTGTAGGCACGGGTCCCCATTCCCGTGTCCATCAGTAGATCTTGAATGTCCTTAAGGCGGGTTTCTCGGCCATTGATGCGGTATTCGCCACCCGTATCACGATACAAACGGCGAGAAATGACCACTTCCTTGTGCGTTCCTGGATTCGCGGGATCGGGCATTTCGAGGGTGAGTTTGACCTCGGACATGCCCAGGGGTTTTCGTTCGCTGGTGCCCGCGAAAATCACATCGGACATATCATTGCCGCGCAGCAAGGTCGCTCGCTGTTCACCGAGAACCCATGCCAAGGCATCGGAAATATTGGATTTTCCGCACCCATTGGGCCCTACCACGGCCGTCATTCCCCCCGGGAACACCAGCTTCTGGGGATCGGCAAAGGACTTGAATCCATGTAACTCGAGGGCCACTAAACGCAATCTGATACTCCGGCGGGAACCATTCTCCCGCATAGTTCATCATTAACCGAGCGTAAGGACCCTTGGGATCTGAAGGCTCGGGACGATAGACTGTCATTCTCCCCGTTTCTGGAGTTCCCGTGACCCCCCTTCCTGAATATTCGCCTGCGGCCCGGACCACCCTCCGGCCTACACGCCGCCTGAAGGGGCTGCTGTGAGTGGGTTTAACCTGAAATCCAGCCCTGCCTCACGGGTGTGGCTCGAACCTCATCGCTTAATCGCTGGCGGAAAAACCCTGCCTCTGGACGGACTCCCTTCGGAAGAAGCCATTGCTCATAGCCTCCAGGCTCTGCCCCAAGGGCCGACCTCCTGGATAGTTGATGATCTCTGGGCGCCTTCCGTCCTCCTGCGGGATATGGTCGCCGTGCCCTCCAGCACCGAGGCTCAGGATTCCTTCTTTCGTTGGAAATTCACAACAAGTTTGGCCCTGGAAGCCCCTTTTTCGGTTCAGGCCCTGGACCTAGGCGAGGGTGCCTGGCTTCTGGCGGGGATTCGTGAAGATCTCCGCGAAAGCTGGTTGCAAACGGCCCTGCGCGTTGGGCGGCCCATGCACAGCCTTCTGCCACGCTGGTTGCACCTCTACAACCGCCTAGCGCCCAACCTAGACCTTCCGGGCATGCTGTTATCCCTTTGTCCTCATCCTGAAGGGGGCTTAACGGGCACGCTGGCCGCCTGGGGTCGCAACCTGACCCTGCTCCGCCAATGGGCTGACCCTGCGGAACCGCAAGCTTGGATGGATGAACGCATCGCACCCACCGCCGCCTACATGCACCGAGAATCCAAACCGCCCCAAGAGTTGTGGATCTGGGGTGCACCCTCGTGGCCCGAGGGCGAAATCCCCCAGCGCATGATGCAGCCCGAAATTTCAGCCCAGGAGGCCTTCTAATGGCCAT
>JAUYES010000834.1 GCA_030691225.1 Holophaga sp.
TATGCCCATTGGGATGAAGAGACCTTCCAGCGTCTGATCGTGGCCCAACCCGAACGCTTGGGATCGCGGTTCTTGGTGTCCCACGGAATGTTGCTGAATGTGCTGAGTCGGCCCACCGATGGCTGTCAGGCCATGCGGCAACTACTGAGAGACTGTCACGAAACCGATCGCCAAAAAGAAGCCCATCGCAAACGCGGCTGGCAGCTCTTCAAGGCTCTGGTGGTGCGGCAGATCGTGGAGTTTGTGCCTCCCGATGAGAACGGTCGAAAGCTGCGCGTGAACGTGGAGCTGCAAGACGATTTCTCCATGAACCAAACGCTTTCGCTTTTCCTGATGGACACGATTCCACTCTTGGATTCCAACTCAGAAACCTACGCGCTGGATCTCTTGACGTTGGTGGAGAGCATCCTCGAAGATCCTGATCTGATTTTGCGTAAGCAGTTGGATCGCATGAAAGGGCGCGCTGTGGCCGAGATGAAGATGGCCGGCATCGAGTACGACCAGCGCATGGCAGAATTAGAAAAGCTGGAGTATCCCAAGCCTCTGCGCGAATTCATCTACGGCAACTTCAACGAATTCGCTGACAAGCACCCTTGGGTGGGTCAGGAAAATATTCGACCCAAATCGATTGTTCGGGAGATGTTCGAGGGCTACCTCAGCTTTGGGGATTATGTTCGGACTTACGATTTTCAGCGAGCCGAGGGCCTCTTGCTGCGCCACATCAACAGCACCTTCAAGGTGTTGTCGCAGACCGTGCCCGATGGCGTAAAGAACGACGATGTTCGCGAGATGGAAGCCTACCTTGCCGCCATGTTGCACCAGGTGGATTCAAGCCTGCTCGATGCCTGGGAGCGCATGCAGAATCCGAATTATCAGCGCGAAGAAACGGCCCTGGTCATGCCTGGCACCGAGATTCCAGATATCACCCGTGATCGCAAAACGTTTACTGCCGCCCTTCGTGCGCGGATCTTCAGTCTCTTTCGCCATCTCGTCAGCGGTGATTGGGAAGCAGCCGTGGCGCTCCTGGATGATCTCGCCCGCCGTGCGCCACAGGATGCCGAAGGGCAGCCGTGGACCGAGGATCGCCTGGCATCCCTCACCGCAGATTACTTGGCGGGCCACGGCGAATTGCGCCTAGACCCCGAAGGCCGCAACCTCCGCCACACCTATGTCAAACCCACCGAGGATGGCAAGAATCTGATCGTGCAGCAGATGCTGGTGGATCCCGACGAGACCAATGACTGGGTGGCGGAATTCGAAGTGGATCTGGCAGCTTCACGGGAATTCGAAGAGCCGGTGTTGGATTTGCTGCGACTCGGCAGCTATCGCTGAACGCTGGGGGCTTTTGCTTTTTATCGGTGGTCGGTAGCCCACCTGTTTTCTCTGCAGGGGCGGAGCCCAGATGGTCCCACCGCTTTCTTTTCCTTATCCCCTTAATCCCCTTCATCCTGGCAAATTCCCCTTTTTGTCTAGCCAGGATGAAGGGGATCAAGGGGATAAAAAACCAAAATGACAAAAGCCGTTTTTAGCCACCGATGAACACCGATGGACGCCGATAAAAAAGTATTTCGGCAAGATACTTAGCAGCATTCGTCTGGTATTACTCGGTCTGGCTGTCGTCTCTATACTGAATCGGGAACCCGAAGGGAATCGAAGATGCTCATGGAATCAATGCGATCAGGGAAGCTGAATTCCTTGTGGCGTCCCTTGGCAGGCTGGCTTGTTCTGGTCTTGTTGGGTGGCGTGATCCAGGCGAAGCCGCCCGAATCCAGGCCATCGCCGATCCGTGGCGTGAAGTTGTATCTCAATCAGGATGACCTTCAGGCGAAGTATCCGGACTACGGAAAATTGCTGGATGAACTCGGTGAATCCGGCGTAAATGCGGTGTTCACGACCTTCTTCGAAGGCAAGAAGGCCTTCTACCACAGCCGCATTCTTCCTCAGCGGGACCGGGCCATCGATCTTTTGAAATTCCGAGTGGAGGCGAGGCGGAAGAAAATTCAAGTGGGTGCCATTTGCCATATTTTCTACGACGCCGACACCCTGAAAGACCGCCCCGATCTTGTGGTGGTGGACCAATACGGTGATGCCACCTACGCGAATTGGCAGCAGTTCGTCTGCCCTTCGGATCTGGCCTATCGCGCGTACAAACTTGGCATCGTGCAAGAAATCGCCCGCATCATCCGGCCCGATATTCTCAGCCTGGATTTCATGCGCTTTCCCACCACCTGGGAGATCATTCCCGCCAACACCAAGGCTTCGGAGCTACGGAATTTCTGTTTCTGCGCACGCTGCCTAACGCAG
>JAUYES010000835.1 GCA_030691225.1 Holophaga sp.
GAGAATTGGGACTAGCTGTGAGCGCCGGGTGCGATTTTCATGGCCCCGATGTGCAGGGACTATCGGATTTGGGAATCAATTTCCCCATGGAGAATTGGCGGGACTTCCGCAGCCTCTTGTTGTCGAATCCGGGGTCTCCAAAACCTTCTGCGCAGGCGGCCCAAAATTCCATAAAACGCCCTCTTCCCAAACTCAACTGGAAGAGCTTCTTGTTGCGAATTGCGGCTCCCACTCTGACCGCCATCGTGCTCTTACTGGTGCCTATCTTTGCTTACGTTGTGCCAGCCTTCGAGGGGGCCCTGCATTCCCGTAAACGGGAAATGATTCGCGAGCTGACGAATTCCGCCTGCAGTATTTTGGAGGAATATCGGCAGGATGAAGCTGCGGGACGGTTGAGTCGGAAGGAGGCTCAGATTGCTGCCGCTGGGCGCATTCAGTTCCTGAGATATGGGCGGGAAGGAAAAGACTATTTTTGGATCACCGACTTGCAGCCAACGATGGTCATGCATCCTTATCGAGAGGATCTGAACGGCACGAACCTGAGTGAATTCAAGGATCCGAAGGGGAATCGAGTCTTCGTCGCCTTTGCTGATCTGGTGAAAGCGCGCCAGGAGGGCTACCTGGAATACGTTTGGCAGTGGAAGGACGATCCCGGTCGCATGGTGGCCAAACAATCCTATGTCCGCCTCTTTGAGCCCTGGGGGTGGGTGGTGGGAACGGGCATCTACCTGGACGATGTCAACGCTGAGATCTCGGCGCTCACGGGGAAAATCATCCGGGTTTCAGTCTTTATCGCCATCGTGATCGCTTTGCTCCTGCTTTTCGTGGCCCAGCAGGGTTTCCGGCTCGAACGTAGGCGAACCCTGGCCGAAGAGGCCTTGAGGGAATCCCATGAGCGATACCGAGCACTCGTGGAGGCCGCCAAAGAAGGCACCGTGATGGTGTTGAAGGGGCGGCCCGTGTTCGCCAATCCTGTCTTCCTCGATCTGGCGGGCCTCACCGATGTTGAATGGGCGTTGATGGATCTGGAAGAACTCTTGGAGACCGAAGGGGGCCTTCGTGTTTGGATGGAAGCGGTGCTCTCTGGGCAGACGGATTTGTCCCCCGTGGAGGGGCGCCTCCGCAAGCGCGATGAAGGCACCGTCGAAGTGCTTCTAGCTGTGGAGCGGATCCATATCGGAGAGGAAGAAGGGGCCATCCTGATCGTTCGGGATCTTTCCTCTCACAACGAGGTGCTGGCGGCCTTGAGCGAAAGCCAAGCGCGTTTTAGGGCCGTGGCTGAAAACCTTCGGGTGGGTATTTTTCGAGCTGCGGTGGAACCTGGCATGCTCGTGCTCGAGGCAAACCCCTCGGCCCTCGAACTGCTGGGGCTCGGAACCGAGGCAGGAACTTTGCTTTCGGAAGCTTTTCTCGATACAGAGGCTCTGGAGGCGTTCCGGAAGGATCTTCTGGAAACAGGTGAAGTTAAAGAACGCATTCTCCGACTGCGCGAAGCGCGCGGCGGTGCTCCCGTGGCTCTTTCGGCCACGCTGGTGCGAGATGAGGGTGGGGAAGCCAAATTCTGCGATGCCGTGGCCGAGGATGCGACGGAACGTCAGCGGGAAGTGCGAGAGCGGGATGCCCTCATTGCCGAATTGCAGACGGCCCTTCTCTACCTGGGGGAGCCGGTGAAGGGTTTCATGCGCGATCCCCTCACTACGGATATTCAAACCAGCATTGGCGAGGCGGCGATTCTCATGAGCCGAGCCGATATGACGGCTCTCCTGGTGAAAGGTCCCGGGGGCGAATCTCTCGGAATCCTGACCGACCGGGATCTCCGGGAACGTGTGGTCGCCCGGGGGCTGAACTCGGAACGTCCCGTCTTCGAGGTGATGAGCTCCCCACTCCTCGCGGTGCCCCCCTCGACCCAAGGTCATGAGGCTCTTCTGTATATGCGCGAAAAGGGTGTTCATCACTTGGCGATTGCCGAGCCAGGCGGGGTGGTCATGGGGCTCCTGCGCGGACAAGATCTCCTTCAAGCAGGCCGCTATCCCATTGCCTTGCTTATTCGCGCCATTCGCGAGGCCAGCCGCCCCGAGGAGGTCATCGCGCAGCGAGTTCGCTTGCCAATCCTGATCAAGGGGCTCTTGGACAGTGGGGCTCGTCCCCAGCACGTGAGTCGATCGGTTACGGCCGTGGCGGA
>JAUYES010000836.1 GCA_030691225.1 Holophaga sp.
GGAAGGCGTTGGGGGTGCAGAGGCGTTAGGCGCTCCAGCACGATTTGGCGTGCTTCCAAAAATTTGAGCATGGGTCCCTTTTCGAAAGGTTCTTAGCCTAGGATGATCCCACTATGGCTACTGTCCCGTCCCGCCTCGCCTCCATTCGAATCCGTATTCTTTGTGGCGACGAAATCGCCATGGGGCAAGGGAAGGCGGATCTCTTAGAGGCCGTTGGCGAAAGCGGTTCCATCTCGGGTGCGGGGCGGAAATTGGGATTGAGCTATCGCAAGGCCTGGCTGATGGTGGACGAAATGAACCGGTGTTTTGCCACGCCCGTGGTGGAGACTGCCAAGGGTGGAACCCGAGGTGGCGGAGCACGTGTTACCGAAGTTGGGAAAGAGGCCCTGGCCCAGTACCGGGCCGTGCAGGAAAAGGCTCGATTGGCCGTAGAAGATGATTTGACAAGGTTTCGGCACTTGCTAGCCGCCACGCCGCGGTAACTGCACGCTCCTCCGCAATCGATGATTCCTTGCGGGAATCGTTATATCCGAGCGAAACTATCGTTTTGGAGTTCGCATGCGCCGAAAGACCCTTCTCGCCCTGGGACTGCTTACGCTTCCACTTTCCGCTCAGGATGCCCTGGTCGAGGCCTTGTCCAAGGGCAAGGTGAGTTTGGAACTGCGTACGCGTTATGAGCACGACCAAGATCAAGCATTCGTCCCTCCAGCGGATCACAAAACGGCCAATGCACTGACCAATCGGACAATCCTGGGTCTCACGTCAAAGCCACTGTTCGATATCAGCCTGAACTTCCAATTCGTAAACGTCACGGCGCTGGGTGACGAACGGTACAACAGCAGCCTGAACGGCCAAACCCGCTATGCCACCGTGCAGGATCCAGGACTTACCCAGGTGTTGCAGGGTTACCTATCTTGGAAAGGGCTTAACGTCGGTCGTCAGGTGCTGTCGGTGGATAACCAGCGCTTCCTGGGGCCCGGAGCCTGGAGTCAGACGCCAAAGAGTTTCACGGGGGCGACCTTTCAGTCCTCGTTTGGGCTTTCCTGGATGGAAGTCTACGGTGGCCATCTCATCCGAATCCATACAAGCACTGGCATC
>JAUYES010000837.1 GCA_030691225.1 Holophaga sp.
AGTTGCGGACCAGGACCCGCGCCCCGGAGGTGTTCACCGCGCTGGCCGCCTTGGTATCCCAGTCCGCCGCGGTAGTCCAAACGCTTTCATTGGGGACCGAAAAGATCTCGAATTCGTCGATCACGATATCGGAGACCGGACCTCTCCAACTGTGATTCTCCACGGTCACGATCGTGCTTGCGCTGTAGGTCGCCGAATAGGATGGGCTGACAGACAAACCTCGCAGGATCCAGTTCTGTGCGGAATCCAACGTCACCTTGCTGAACCGAGGCACGCTCCCTGTTTCCGCGGCGAGGGTGATTGGCGCCACGTTATAGGCGCTCTGGATGGCGAGGGCTCCATAGTCTCCAGTCCTCAACCAAACCGTATCGCCAGCCTTGACGGGTGCGCCAGCATTCACCGGGACCAGCCTCTTCCCTTCGACGTATGGCAAAGAACCTTCCCAGGTCTGGGTTTCGATTTGGCGGGCCACTACATCCTGAAGGGACCTCCAGGGCCTGGACGTACTGCCATCTCCCGCATCCGTGCCATTCACGGGATCAACAAAGTGCTGCGAACGCCCCACTGCATCTTTCACGGTGAGAGAGACGCTTGCACTGGTCACGTTCCGTTCAGAAGCATCGGTGATGGCGACACTGAAGACCGCACCGCTGTCCCCGCTCGTCGTTGGTGGTGTCGTGTAGGCGGTGAACCTTGCACCGCTGATGGGGGTGCCATTCTTCTTCCACTGGTAGCTCAGGGCTCCATCGCCAGTCGCGCGCACAAAGAACGTCGCCGTTTGCCCCAGGTTCACCGTTTGGCTAGAGGGTTGTGCGGTGATCGTTGGTACCAAAGCAGTGGGAAGAACATCCGACTTCTTTCCTCCTCCGCAAGCAGCGAAAAGCAGGAAAAGGGCCCCAGACAGGAGGAAATGAAACATGGCTCGGTTCATCGCGTACTCGATTCTCAAAAGACACCCTTAAGAATCCCTCCCGCTCATCCTCTCAGACAGGTACAGATCCACATTTCCCGCAGGGTACAGATCCGGGGGAGGCACCTTCTCGCTGTAGTCAGGTAGATGCTTTTCCATGCAGCTCGGGCAGATGCCGTGGGTGAAGGATGCATCCGAGTGTTCCGCAAGGTACTGCTCCATCTGCTTCCAAAGGCCTTCATCGTCCCGGATTTGTTTACACCAAGCGCAGATGGGGATCATGCCCTGCAGAGTGCGGATTTCCGCGAGGCTCTGTTCCAGCTTCGCCTTGGCTTGGGCTAGCCGCTCCCGCTCGGTGTCGTGGCTCTCCAGGATGATCCATAGGAGCACCACGCAGCCTAGGGTGGACACGACGAAGCCAGCCAGGTAGTCCGGTAGCCGGGCCGCCAAATTCGGATAGGGACGGACCAGATCAGGAAACGAGTGATCGATCCAGATAAGGGCGACCCCGTTGAGCAGGAAGAGCCCCAGAAAGGCCAGCCGCTCCCTTCCCCGGAAGAAGATGGTCAGAAGGGCGGTAACGGAGA
>JAUYES010000009.1 GCA_030691225.1 Holophaga sp.
AGCACCTCAAAAAAGACGGGGTAAAGCCACTGGGAAAGAAAAAACAGGATGAACCAGAGCCCCAGCCCTAAGGGCCCCAAAAAGGCTAAGCCAATCCCGAAGAGGCCTAGTCCCACCCAAATCACCACTTGGTCCAAGAAAAAGGCCCAGAGACGCACTACCGGGCCCGCAGGGCGCAGGTGCAGCTCCACGCCCTCCGGGGTTTCTGTGGTGCGAACGGTATCGACGGGCTCCATGGCTAAACGCTTGCCTTGACCACGATGGCGTCAGCCATCAGGTCATGGATGCAGCGTCGGTCATCCCGAAAAAGCGAAAGCGTGTCGGTTGAAGCGTAGCGCATGCCACGGTCGGCCAATTCCCATCGAAAAATATCCACGGGAACCAGCACGGGTGCGCTGGAAGCCTCGTAGGGGTTGGATTCGGTCATAGGAAACTCGGCCAAGGGATCTTTCATGGTAAGTGAGACCGGGCTGTTGGAACGGAGAAAATCCCGCGTGGCTTTGTCCGCGCGGCACAGTCCGAACTGGATGTTCATGCAAATCCCCAGAACGACGAAGCGGGCCAAATACGGCCCGCTTCCTCATTTCAGGTTATGGAGACTACTTATTCAACATGTCGATGAAGCGCTTGAGCAGATCACCGTAGGCCACGATGAGCCCCGCGAAAACCACGCTGACCATGGTCATCAGCTTGATCAGGATATTGAGAGCGGGACCGGAGGTGTCCTTGAAGGGATCGCCTACGGTGTCACCAATAACGGCTGCTCCGTGGTTGGGGTTCTTGGTTCCATCGGGCAGCTTCTTGCCACCCAGGTTGCCTTCTTCGATGTATTTTTTAGCGTTGTCCCAGGCGCCACCAGCATTGTTAAGGAACACGGCAGTGGCAAAACCACCTGCAAGGCCACCGGCCAGGAGGCCCATGACACCGCCCACCCCCAGAAGCAGACCCGTTGCGACGGGAACAGAGATGGCCAAAATGGACGGGAGCATCATTTCGCTCTGAGCTGCGGCAGTGGAGATATCCACACAGCGTTCGTAGTCAGGCTCGGCCGTGCCTTCCATGATCCCGGCAATCTCCCGGAACTGGCGACGCACTTCATCCACCATCTTGCCTGCGGCGCGGCCGACGGCGTTCATGGTCATGGCGCAGAAGACAAACACCATCATGCAGCCGATGAAGAGACCCACCAGCACACGGGGATTGAGCAGGGTGAGGTCGTAGTAGACCACCCAGTCGGTGAGGTAGGTGGCACGGATGGCCTTGGTGACACCGTTGACCACAATGGATTCCTGACCGGAGTGGAGGAAGGCTATCTTGATTTCCTCGATGTAGGCGGCCAGCAGCGCCATAGCCGTTAGGGCCGCGGAGCCAATGGCAAATCCCTTGCCCGTGGCGGCGGTGGTGTTGCCCAGGGCGTCCAGCGCGTCCGTGCGCTGACGCACCTCGGCGGGCTGATGCGTCATCTCAGCGTTGCCACCAGCGTTATCGGCGATGGGACCGTAGGCATCCGTGGCCAGAGTGATACCAAGGGTCGCAAGCATGCCCACGGAAGCTAGACTGATTCCATAGAGGCCGAGGTTCAGAGCGTTGGGATTCGTGGTGAACCCACCGGCAAAGCCATAGCTCAAGAGAATGCCAGCGCAGATGACCAGTACGGGGTAGCCCGTAGACTGCATGCCCGTGGCGAGGCCCGCAATGATGACCGTGGCGGGGCCTGTCTTAGACTGCTCGGCCACGTACTGGGTGGGACGGTATTCCTGAGAGGTGTAGTACTCGGTGATTTTTCCAATCAGCCAACCGGCGAGGAGACCCGTAACTACGGAGCCGAAGAGCCCAACATGGCGGCCCTGGAAGGCATCCCTGAAGATGTAGAGCACCCCGAAGGAGGCGATGAGGGTCAGGATGGTGGAGAGGTTTACACCCCGGGCCAGCGCCTTGAGCAACTCTCCCTGGGAGGCCTTTTCGCCGGAGCGAACGAAATAGACGCCTGCGATGGAAAGGATCACGCCGATGCCCGCCACGACCATGGGGGCGATGACACCGCCCATGCCGTATCCCGCAGCCACACCCAGGGCCGAGGTGGCCAGGATAGAGCCCGCGTAGGACTCATAGAGGTCAGCACCCATGCCGGCCACATCGCCGACGTTATCGCCCACGTTGTCGGCGATGGTGGCGGGATTGCGCGGATCATCCTCGGGGATGCCCGCCTCCACCTTACCAACCAGATCTGCGCCCACATCAGCAGCCTTGGTGAAGATGCCACCGCCCACCCGGGCGAATAGGGCCTGAAGGCTGGCGCCCATACCGAAGGTCAGCATGGTGGTGGTGATGATGTTCAGGGTTTCAGAGCTCTCAGGCGTAAAGGCCTTGAGGATGAGGAACCACAGGGAGATATCGAGGAGTGCAAGGCCCACCACAACAAGGCCCATGACGGCGCCAGAGCGGAAGGCAACCTGAAGACCGCGGTTCAGGCTGATCTTGGCAGCGGCAGCCGTGCGGTTGGAAGCCCTGGTGGCGGTGCGCATCCCCAGGAAGCCTGCAAGACCACTGAAGAAACCACCCGTGATGAAGGCGAAGGGCACCCAGGTGTTCTGGGTCTTGAGCACGTAGGCCATGAAGGCAAAGAGGAGGAATACCACCAAGAAGACGATGGCCACCACACGGTACTGCCGCTTGAGGTAGGCGAGGGCTCCTTTTTCGACATAGCCGGCGATGCGCACCATGTCTTCCGTGCCTGGATCAGACTTCATCATCGATCTGTACAGAACCCAGGCGAAGATCAGCGCCAGGATAGATCCCAGCGGAGCCAGCCAGAAGCTGGGATGGATGGAATACATGCAATACCTCCTTAGTGGGTTTTCAGCACAAGGCAAGACCCAACCTAGCCGTTTAGAGGCCGGGCTTTACGTTTCTCTGTGGTTGAGACGAGTCGTCTCGATGTCAAGAAAAAGTCGAATCTGGGCTGAGTCTGCCTTGCTGTCACGCATCTGTCAATGTTGTTGAGCGCACTGGCTGGAGCCCAAATCATCCTCCAGGTATTCCCGAATCCACGTCCGATCTGTGCGACATCCAATTCGTCCGACGCTGTTGACCTATACTGATGACTTCTTGGCCGCAATGAACACCCAACCAGGTTTCTTACCCGGGCAAATGGGGCCTTTGAATCACCACTTTACTCAGCCTGGGTATTCCTCCGGAGTCCGCCTTGGACCATACGCCTGCTTTCCGCTTCCGCCGCCTCCTGAACTGGCTGCCCATGGGGCTCGCGTACGCCTTCCTTTATATGGGTCGCTACAACCTGACGGTGGCTCAGAACGCGCTCGGCGATGTGATCAGCAAGGATGCCTTCGGCCAGATCTTCGCCGTGGGAGCTGTGATCTACGGGTTCTCCTTCCTTCTCAACGGCCCCCTGGTGGACCGCTTTGGTGGGCGGCGCGGGATGCTAGTGGGCGTCTTCGGGGCCCTCATAGCCAACCTGCTCATCGGCATCATGCTCTTCAGCCGTGTCCACTGGGGCTGGAACCTGCCGGTGGTTCCGGTCCTGACGGTGCTCTATGCCATGAACATGTATTTCCAGTCCTTCGGCGCTGTCAGCATCGTCACGGTGAAGGCGCCCTGGTTCCATGTCCAGGAGCGCGGCAGCTTCTCTACGATCTTCGGGATCATCATCGCTGCGGGCATCTACTTCGCCTTCGATTGGGGCAAGGCGATCGTGACCGCCACCCGGGCCGAACCCCAGTCCCTGAGCGCCGTGGGTTCTGCCTTCGCTTTCGTGTTCCGCCTGGGCGGCACCGGTGTGGACGAAAACTGGATGATCTTCTTTGTGCCCGCCATTCTCATGGCGGTTTTCTGGATAATGATGTTCCTCTGGTTGCGCAACACGCCTGGTGATGCGGGCTTCCAGAACTTCGACACCGCCGAGGCATCTCTCACCGAGGACGGCCAGCGCCTTGCCGTCGGTGTGGCTATCAAGAAGATCCTCACCCATCCCGTGCTGCTCTACGTTTGCCTGATTGAGTTCTGCAGCGGCGTGCTCAGAAACGGGATCATGCACTGGTATTTCATCTTTGGAAACGAGCTGGGCTTCGCTAAGACCTTCCCTGTTACCCAGCATTGGGGGCTCTCTCTGCTGATCTGCGGCATCATCGGCGCCAACGCCACAGGCTGGGTCTCAGACCGGCTTTTCAACTCCCGCCGTGCTCCCATGAGTGCCGTCTCCTACGGAATCATGATCCTGGGTGTGGTGGCCATGATCCTTGGCTTGGACGGCAACCTCTGGATCGCTGGCATCTCCGCCCTCACCATCTCGACGGCCGTGATTGCAGTCCACGGGATCCTTTCAGGAACCGCCACCGCTGACTTCGGAGGCACCAAGAACACGGGAATCGCCGTGGGCATCGTGGACGGCTTCGTCTACCTTGGCACGGCCCTGCAGTCCCTAGTCATCGGCAAGCTCGTGCCCGTGGGACCTGCCGCCAAAGACCCTTCCAATTGGATCGCCTGGCCGATCTTCCTGCTGCCCTTCGCCATCCTGGGATTCGTGTTCACGCTGAAGATCTGGAACGCCCTTCCGTCCCGCGCCCAGAAGCATTGACCGCATCACTCGGCGCACAAAATCCGGGTTGAGAACAACCTCGCTTCAGCGCTCCTTGGTAAGAACGAAGGTGATGGGTTTCGCCTGGGCCCCACTGGAGGTGATGCTTCCTTGCAGAGTCTCTCGCGTGAACGTGCCCTGACCCTCCAGGGCACCACCGCCCGAGCTCCGCTGGCTCTGGTTCTGGGGCGCACCCGGTGCTCCGCCGAAATCCACGTTAAACGTGGAATCACTGGTGGCGGTGCCTCGGGCAGTGAACTGGCCATCCTTCGCGGTGCCTGTCAGATCTCCCCGGGTACCCATTTGGAGGCCCATGGAGATGCCCGCAGTCTGCCCAGCCACCCCCAATCCTTCCATGGTGCCTTTGAGGTCGAAGTGCATTTTCAGGTTTCCGTTTCGATCCACATCCGCCGTCATGGGGCCCTGGAACCGGAAGGTCACGGGCGGTGCGCCGGTGGAAGCGTCATAGGCCGGTTTGTGAATCCAAATGACATTCCCCGCGTAGCGACCCGCCATGGGCAGGCCCAGCAGGCGGTCCCGAGCGTCCTGGTCCCGCTTGTCATCCGCCAGCTTGTTAACTTTGTCTTCCACATAGCCCTTGTAGACCCGATCGCCGCCCTCGGCCCCCACCACGGCCCCCACAGGACCGCCGAGGCTGCCTGCAGCGGCCCCCAGAGCCGAGGCTCCCTTCTTGCCGAGACCGTTGATGAAGACGGCGGCAGCACCCGTGGTGTCTCCCTCAGCGAGATAGCCCGCAGCCCCGCTGAAGGAATCCACGATTTCGATGAGATCACCCACCAACCTCACCTTGCGCAGGAAGCCCGCCTTCCCCGCCTGATTGGCCTGCCAAGTTCGGGCATCCGCACCTTTGGTCATGCCCGACATCTGCTTGGCCGCATGCCGGTTGCCCTCTGAGGCCTTCTGATAGCCCGCCTGGAGAATCTCGAGCGTTTTGTCCACCCCTTCGGTCTTGGCGGTGGTCACCGTGGTGCCCACTGTCTCCATGGCATCGTAAAGCGCCCCGCTGCCCTCCGAAGTGCTGACAGAGAGGGGTGCCCCCAACTGCACCGTGCCACCGGCTACCTGGGCCACAGCCCAAATCGCCCCGCCCAGAACGGCAAGAAAAGTCACCCGAAAGAGGTTTCGCGGATTCATCACAGCCCCCCGTAACAGGCGTTGAAACTCATGAGATCCAGGCGCTCGGGAACCAGCGCACCTTCACTCCGCCGAAACACGACCCCCAGAAACAGATCCGGATTCTTGCCACTGTGAGCCATCACCAGCACCTTCTCGCCTGTATCCACCATGACCGCAGGTCGGAAGGCGGCCCAGGCCTCATCCGGGAGCTTCCGGAGCGCCTCGGCCGAGGTGGGCTCCGTCTTGGTCGCGTGCCCTAAAGAGGCTTTCCCCTCTGCCAGCAGACGGATGAAGGCGAGCCGGACCGGATTGTTCATGGGCTCGCTGAAGGTCACCAGGGAATGCACCACCTGGGCCATCTGGAGGCCGCAGGCCACCCGCATGGCCGTGGGCCCATTGGGGGAGGCCATGGCGGGAATGGCGAGTTCGAGCGCGGTCTGTTTCGCGAAGGTCTTTTCGAAGGATCGGAGGGTATAGGCCGTGATGTAGCCCACCCCATGGGGACCGTAGGAATCCTGCTGGGTCCAGGCCAGACCGCCACCGTAGGAACCGCCGCCGTTGGGGACCCCTTCGCCCTGCCGCAGCACCTTCCCCGGCACCATTTCCAAATTGACCAGGGTGCCCTTAGACTCCCAGATCGTGACCAGCCCGATGTCGGCCCAGGGGTTGTAGAAGAGCACCGGCTTGCGCCCGCCACGCTCCGGAGCACCGGTCACGAGGGAGGTCCTGAAGAAGAAGGCCCAGCCCACAGCCGGGTCCGTGGTGGGCCAAAGCACCTCATTCACCGAAGCCAGTCGGGTCTGCATGGCCGGGGTGAGCGCTTTCTGGAAGGCAGCGGGCGGGTTTTTGCCCGCATCCTCTCGGAAGGCCACAGCCCGATCCAATCCACCACCCATGCGCCCCAGGAAGAACCAAACCCCCATTCCCAGGAGCGCCAGCAGCACCACGCCGCCCCCCAGGATCCAGCCCCAGGACTTTCCGCGCTTTCGGGCCGGGACCGCTGGGTGAGGCAAGGGTGCCACCACCGATGCCACCTGTGGCACCGGTGGTGGCACCGCATACCGTGGGGCCGGAGGAGGTAGGGGGGGCGTGGGTGGAGGCAGTGGCTGGGGAGGCGGCGGAGGCACCCGGACCGCCGCCCCAGGCACAGGAGGGGGAGCCGCAGGCTGACTGGCGCCGAAGCCCTCCAGGCGCACATTCACCACCCCGAATCGCACGGCATCGCCAGGAGATAGCCAGGCCCGTCCTTGAATCCGATTGCCATTAACCCAGGTGCCATTGGTGGAATCCAGATCCTGAAGCAGCCACTGCCCGCCCGTATGACGGAAGACGGCGTGGTGGCTGGAGACACTGGCATCTTCCAGGCACAGAGCATTGCCCGGTCCTCGACCCACCGTCAGGCCCTCGATCAGGGAAACACGGACACCCGTGGACACCACGACCAGGCTGGGCACATCGGACATGGGTTGCTCCGGGGGAATGATCACTAGCATGCCACCCAGAGCGGTCTGCCTCTAGTGTGGAGAGACGCGGCAGTAGAGAGAGAAGCGGCCCCGGCAGGAAAGCCAGTCCCAGTGGGCCTCAAGCATCCTTCGGGACAGTTGTCCCGGGTTCAAAATGAGCTTCTCGCCCCATGGCGGGCACCTCCGAGAGGTGTTATTCCAGGAGCTTCTTACGGGAGTCTTTCATGCCGCCTCGCATCCTGCTTTCCCTCTTTCTCCTGCTCATTCCCGGGTTGCACCTGCACGGAGAGACAGAGGTAGACAAAGCCGTGCAGCTCCTGAAGGCCGGAAAAACGCTCGCAGCCCGCGAGAAGCTGGAGAGCATCCTGCAGGTGGATCCCCGGAATGCCGAGGCCTGGTA
>JAUYES010000021.1 GCA_030691225.1 Holophaga sp.
AAACATTCGCGACTATTGGACGCTGCACGGCCAGCCCGAAAAATTGGTGATGAGCTTTCACGGCGTACCACGTTACACGCTAGAAAAAGGCGACCCCTATCACTGTGAATGCTTGAAGAGTGGAAGATTGATTGCCGAAGAATTAGGCCTCAGCAAAGAACAATATGTGATTAGCTTTCAATCACGCTTTGGCAAAGCAGAATGGGTTAAACCATACACCACAGCAACGCTTAAAGAACTCGGCAAACAAAAAACCAAACGGGTTGATGTCGTCTGCCCCGGCTTCGTCGCAGACTGCTTGGAAACGCTGGAAGAAATTGCCCAAGAAGGCAAAGAAGATTTTCAACATGCAGGCGGTGGCGAGTATCACTACATCCCCTGCCTCAATGAGCGCCCTGACTGGGTCGCCGCGATGAGTGATTTGGTGATGAATAATATGCACGGCTGGCTCACCAAATCTGAGGCCGCGCAATTGGAGCAAGGTCGTTTGAAGGCATTAGCACTGGGGGCTGAGAAATGAGGCACGAAATATTCAAATAGTCCAACCCTCAGCGGATATCGACTACGGTTAAAAAGTGAACGGAACGGCCACCATCACCTTGACGTTTACTTTCTCTAGCCGCAAGTCTCGCACCAAAAAATTACGCCAGAACCCTAACTGGAACTTGCGCTGCCTTTTCAATGTAATCTTTACGTCACACTTACTTTCTATCATTCGCGAATTCCTTTTTCGATTCGAGATCGCCATGAACCGTCTTCTCCATTTTTCCGTCCTAGCCACCCTAGTCATATCCGCAACGCCAAGTTTTGCTGCGGGCAACATTGATTTCACTCCATCCCGTGCGCCCGTCAGCGAAGAAGAGATGGTGATGCCTTTCAGCAATGCTGTGTTGCATGACGGCGACAAGGAGATTTCTCTGCAATACCACCCGTTGTTCCGTTCCGGTGACCTAGTGGGAGGCGTACCAGCGGGCCTGATCGTGGACAGGAACGGTAAGGCGCTGGCGAGTTCCTCGCCTGACAAGAAGGGCGATATAGCCTTGGGACCGTTCAACTCCTGGTCACCCGACGCCAATTCTCTGATCCAGGTGGCTGGCGCCAAAAGCGGGACTGCAGGTGCCAACCGCCTATTTCTGGTAACCCATTTCGAATATCACACCGAAGCGCCCTCGGTAAATAAAAGCGAGCCTCCGGTGGACCTGTACGCCAACTTGCCCATGGCCATGAACCGGACATCCATCGATCAGAACCACCACGATGGAAAGCTCAGCGCAGTGAGCCTTAGCAACATCGATATGAGCGGAGTGAACGGCTTGTGGACGCCCTGTGCCGCTTCCCTGACGCCCTGGAACAGCCATATGGGTAGCGAGGAATACGAGCCAGATGCGCGCCATTTCGAGAACAAACCGCTTGATGTGATGAACCTTTATCTCGGCAAGATGGGGCTCAACGCGGCCCAAGGCGGAGCCAACGCCTATGACTACGGCCACGCAGTGGAAGTAAGGATTCATGCCGACGGCTCTGACAAGGTAGAAAAACACTACGCCATGGGCCGCCTAGCCTTCGAGCTGGCGGACGTGATGCCTGATGGACGCACAGCCTACTTCGGCGACGACGGCAAGGACGTGGGTCTGTTCATGTTTGTGGCAGACAAGAAGAGCGACCTTTCCGCTGGCACGCTGTATGCCGCCCGTTTCGAGCAGACCGATGCAGCCAACGGTGGCGCGGCCAAGCTGAGCTGGCTACGCCTGGGCCATGCCAAAGATGCTGAAATCCGCAAGCTGGTGCGTAACGGAGTGCGTTTCTCAGATCAGTTTGAGGTATCCGAACAGCCCAGCGAAAACTTCCGCCCAGTGCACATCTATACCGGCACCGGCGGTAAAACCAAACTGGAATACCTGAAGCTCAAACCAGGCATGGCGCAAGCTGCCGCTTTCTTGGAAACCCGCCGCTACGCCGCCTGGCTTGGCGCCACCACGGAGTTCACCAAGATGGAGGGGCAAACCCACAGCGTTCGCAACAAGAAACTCTACACTGCCCTGTCCTACATCGAGGGCGGCATGCTTGATGGCAAGAACGAATCGCGACCACGCGACGACATCCATCTCTCCGGAGATACCGAGGACCTAGTCTGCGGCGCGGTGTTCGAGACCGACCTTAAGGCCGGAGTAAAAGATACCGACGGCAAACCAATCCACAGCGAATGGGCTGCCACCGCCACCCGCGCCCTAATCACTGGGGCAAGAAAACCGGCTGCGCAAACCGCCTACGGCAAGTACGACAAATGCGACACCGACCGCGTGGCCAACCCCGACAACCTCAAGTATTCGGACAAGCTGGGCATCCTGTTCATCGGCGAAGACAGCGGCAACCACCTCAATAACTTCCTGTGGGCCTACCGCACGGCGGACGGCAAATTGACTCGCCTTGGCGCCGCTCCTATCGGCGCGGAATGGACTGGCTTGCAAGTGGTTGAAAACGCCAACGGTTATGCTTACCTCATGAGCAATATCCAGCATCCTGGTGCCGCCAAAGACCTGAAAAACTATCCCGACGAAATCCGCGCCGTGATGCGTACCAAGGTGGATCAGCGTGGAGCGGTTGGTTACTTCGGTCCGTTCCCAGCGTGGAAATAGAGTCGCTTATCGCTACACGCCCCTCTTCATTGGACAGATGATGCAGAGTAGGGGCGCACCAGCCAATAGACCTCTTAGCCCCGCTAACCAGATTGAGATAACGCGCGTGAAGAGGTTATGCTTTCTAACTCAAGCTAATACGCTCACTCTCAAGCTGAATCATATAGCGCTGAACCACGTTGCTCGCGCTACGGGTGAGATTGATAAATTCCATGCCAAAGTGATACAACTGCTCACCACTCTTAGTTTTTGCGTAAGGGATAATGCCGCACACTTTTAAATCAAA
>JAUYES010000038.1 GCA_030691225.1 Holophaga sp.
GCCGCAGCACGCGTTTCAGCGCCGAAATGACGTTCGCTTCGTCGTCCACCAGCAGCAATACGCGCTCGTCTTCGGCGCCCGTCCGCAGCGGTTGATGCGCCCCCAGCAAGGCGACGATTTCCTGCGCCGGAGCGGGACGGCTGAAATAATAGCCCTGCATATCGTCGCAGTGGAGGGTGCGCAGATAGCCGGCCTGGGCCTCGGTTTCCACCCCCTCGGCGATCACTTTCAGTTCCAGGTTGTGTCCCATCGCGATGATCGCCTTGACGATGGCGGCATTGTCGGGAGCGGTGGCGACGTCGGTGATGAATGAAATGTCGATCTGGAGCTTGTCGATGGGGAAGTGCTTGAGATAATTCAGGCTGGAATAGCCGGTGCCGAAATCGTCGATGGAAAAACGCACGCCGAAGCCCTTGAGCGTCTTCAGGGTCGCCTGGGTTTGCTCGAAATGGCTCATGATCATGCTTTCGGTCAACTCCAGTTCGACGAAACGGGGTTCCAGCCCCGATGCGCCGATCGCCTTCATCGCCGTCTGCGCCAGGTTGCCCTGCTTGAACTGCAAGGCGGAAACATTCACCGAGACGAACAAGCGGGAATGCCCGGCATCGTGCCAGAGCTTGGTCTGGCGGCAGGCTTCATGCAATACCCAGTCGCCGATCGGCACGATCAGGCCGTTCTCTTCCGCCAGGCCGATGAAGTCCTTCGGCATCAACAGGCCCAGATCATGGTGCTGCCAGCGCAGTAGCGCCTCCACGCCGACGATCTCGCCAC
Source organism: Holophaga sp. (assembly GCA_030691225.1). GTDB lineage: Bacteria > Acidobacteriota > Holophagae > Holophagales > Holophagaceae > JAYREN01. Next base: position 772 of record JAUYES010000038.1, read on the forward strand.
TGAAGGTGTCCACCTGGGTCTGGTAGTGCAGCACCATTTCGTCCCGCTCCAGGGCGTGGCGCAAATCGTTGGAAAGCGCCATTTCCGCCAGGGCGCGAGCGTTCATTTCCTGGGCGAAGAAACGGTAGCCGTTGCCGCCGTTCGATTTCACATGGCGCATGGCGATGCCGGCTTTCTGGATGAGGTCCATCGCCGTGCTCCCGTCGGCGGGGTAAAAGCTGACGCCCAGACTGGCGTTCAGGTGGATTT
>JAUYES010000039.1 GCA_030691225.1 Holophaga sp.
CGTAAAAGGACCAGCGGTTCCCGGATGCACCGTCCTTCCCCAATTAGCCGATTTGACCCGCCGCATTCCGGAATACGACGCCCTGTGGTGCGCCATGGGGCTGACCCTTGCAGAATCACTCTGCATGGGGGTGCCAGTGGCCGCCTGGGGACAAAATGAACGCCAGGCCCGCATGATCGGTGATGTGGCCCAATCGAATGGATGTTTCAGCCTGGGAGATGGTCCCGAGGTCGAGCTATCGACGGTGGTCGAGGGCTTAGCCCAATGGCTGGGCCCTGTGGGGCAGGAAGCTCGTCAAGAACAAACGCGCGATGGGATGGGGCTCGTGGATGGTTTGGGGGCCTCGCGAGTGGCTCAGGAGCTCTGGAACTTGGTGAAACCCAGCGCTTGTCCGGAAATTCATTCTTGACCTTGAGGTGCTTCAGCGATAAGGTTTCCTTTCTGCGACCTGCCGAGGGTGGGCCGCGCATGCGACGCCAAAGGCACCGGAGTAATGGCCATGAGCACCTATTTTCCCAAGGCTGAAGATCAGATGAACCGAAAGTGGTTCCTCGTGGATGCCACAGGCATCCCCGTGGGCCGCTTGAGCACCGTGCTTGCCGATATCCTGTCCGGCAAGATGAAACCCACGTGGACTCCCTTCCTCGACATGGGTGACCATGTTGTGGTGGTGAACGCCTCCAAGGCTGTTCTCACCGGGCGTAAGGCTCAGCAGAAAATGTATCGCCGCACCACGACTCGTCCTGGTTCCATGAAGGAAGTCCGCGCGGATCGCATGCAGATCACCCATCCCGATCGCATCATCGAAGCTGCCGTCAAAGGCATGCTTCCTAAGGGCCCTCTTGGGCGTGCCATGTATCGCAAGCTCAAGGTCTACGACGGCGCCGATCATCAGCACGACGCCCAGAAGCCCGAACCCCTGACCATCAAACTGTAATCATTCGAGGCAACCATGGCGATTTCTCAGAACTATGGAACCGGACGTCGCAAGACCTCCGCTGCCCGCGTCTTCATGCGTCCTGGCACCGGCACCATCATGGTGAACGGCCGGACTCTGGAGCACTACTTCCCCAACGCCGTGCTGCGCATGGTCGTGAACCAGCCCTTGTCCATCACCGACATGTCCGGCAAGTTCGATTTCCATGTCACCGTCGCTGGTGGCGGCCCCTCCGGTCAGGCTTCGGCCATCCGCATGGGCATCTCCCGCGCCCTGCTTCGCTACAACGATCAGCTCCGCGCCACCCTTCGTCAGGTTGGCCTGCTGACCCGCGATCCCCGCATGAAGGAACGTAAGAAGCCCGGTCAGAAGGGCGCCCGTCGTCGCTTCCAGTTCTCCAAGCGTTAATTTTTCGAGTTTTTCGAAAAATTGCATGTTTTTCAAATCGGGGAGCTGCGGCTCCCCGAAGTTTCACCGGGCCGGAAGTGATTTCGGTCGAATCGGGCGGGTGACCGCCTTTCATCCCAACCGCGGCGACGCCGCTACCTCGGCCACAGGCCGTTGGATTTGTTGAGGAGGCCATCATGGCTGCCATTCAAATGAAGGAATTGCTTGAAGCCGGTGTGCATTTCGGCCACCAGACCAAGCGTTGGAACCCCAAGATGAAGAAGTACATCTTTGGCGCTCGCAATAGCATCTACATCATCGATCTGCAGAAGACCCTGCGCTTGTGGAATCAGGCCGCGAATTTTCTGACCAAGGCTGCCGGTGAAGGCAAGACCTTCCTGTTCGTTGGCACCAAGCCCCAGGCTCAGGAGCTCATCGCCGAACAGGCCGCGCGCTGCGGTGCTCACTACGTCAACAACCGTTGGTTGGGCGGCATGCTCACCAACTTTGCCACCATCAAGAAGTCCTTGGACAAGCTCAAGGAATTCGAAGCGATCCTGAACGATCCCGCTCGCACCGCCCTGATGACCAAGAAGGAGATCCTGACCCTGGATCGTCAGCGCACCAAGCTGGACGGCGCCTTCCACGGCATTCGCGATATGCGCGGCGTGCCCGATGTCATCTTCGTCGTGGATCCCCATCGCGAAGACATCGCCATCACCGAAGCCAGCAAGCTCGGTATTAAGATTGTGGGCATCGTGGACACGAACTGCGACCCCGACAAGATCGACTATGTGATTCCCGGTAACGACGATGCGATCCGTTCCATCCTGCTCTTCTGCGAGCGCGTGGCCGACTCCATCCTCGAAGGGCGCCAGTCCTTCCAG
>JAUYES010000043.1 GCA_030691225.1 Holophaga sp.
TCAGCACCACCTGCTTGCCGACAGTATTTTCAAAGGCAGCGTACACGCTGGTGTCGGCGCTCAGGTTGCGACCATCCACCGCCAGGAGATACTCGCCGGGCTTCACATTCACCCCAGGCTGGGTAAGAGGGGCGCGCAGACCAGGATTCCAGCTTTCGCCGTTGAAGACCTTCCCAAAGCGGTAGCGCCCCTGGTGCAGTTCGAAGTCAGCACCCAAGAGGCCGATGCCCACGGACCGCGCCTGGGGAAGGTTGCCGCCGCCCACGCCGAGGTGGCTCACGGTGACTTCACCCAGGGCCTCGGACATTAGATAGTTCAAATCCTGGCGACTGGCCACGGCAGGCAGCCAGGCGCCGTAGTGTTTCTCGAGCCAGTTCAGGTCGAGCCCGTGGTGTTTGGCGTCGTAGAAGAACTCGCGCTGAATGCGCACCGCCTCGCGGAACATCTGCGCCCATTCAGCCTTGGGATCAACTTTCACATCCAACCCTTCCACCTTCAGCCCGCCGCCAGGAGCGGGGGGTGGGGGCGGCATGGGGCCGCTCCCGGTGGCAAGGGGCTTCACGGCGGCAATGGACCAGGAGCCGCCCTGGCGGGTGAGCACTTTTTCACCGTTGGCGCTCAGCTCAAAGGCCTGGATCCCGGTGTAGGGCAGGTCACTCTTGCGGGCCTTGAGATCGTGGCGGCGCACATTGAACCCGGGCATGCCTGGGGCGCCTAGTGACGTTGGAGCGGCGGGAGGGATTTCCTGGGCGAAGAGGATGCCGGGCTTACCGGTGACGAGCCCGTTGTAGTTGCCGGGAGGCAAGGGCAGTGGGAGCACGCGCTGGGCGAAGCCTTCAAGATCGAGCTTCACAATCGGCTTGGCATCGGGTTTGGCCTTGGCGTCTTGCTTGGCGCTTGGTTTTCCTTCCGCCTTGTCATCGGGCTTTCCTTCGGGCTTGGCATCCGGTTTTCCTTTACCCTCTGACTTCTTGTCATCGCCCTTCTTGTCGTCGCCCTTGGCCTCGCCTTTCTCCTCGTCGCTCTCGGGGGCGAAGGGGCTCGGGTCAGTGGCGGAGAGCACCGCCACGTATAGGCTGAAGCTGGAACGGCCGCCGGCGCTGTGGACATCGGGCTGCAAGGAGGCGCCTGAGTTCGTGCTAGCGGCGAAGTAGAGGTGCTTGCCATCCCGGTCGAAGGCGGGGCAGCGAACATCGCTCATGCCATCCGTGAGTTGGTGGCTTTTCTTTTCCTGGGTGTCGAAGGCGAAGATCGCGCCCATGTGGTTCTTGAGCTGGCGGGCGTAGGCGAGGTAGCGGCTATCCGGCGACCAGCTGGGCTGGAAGAGCCCGCCATCCCGAGTCCAGAAGGGGTTGTGATCCACCTTCACGGGCTGCTTTGTCTCCACGTCCACAAACCAGAGGCCATGGTGAGCGTCCGTGTAGGCGACCTTCCGACTATCGGGGCTCCACGTGGTGTTGAAGTAGAAGCCGGGCTTCTCCGCAAGGGTAATGACCGTCGTCTCACCCTTGCCATTCTGCGGCTTCAGGTGAAGCGCGTATTCGCCACCCGCATCCGAGAAATAGGCCACAAGGCGGCCATCCGGCGACCAAGCCGGGCTGCGCTCCATCGCGCCGGGGGTCTGGGTAAGGTTGCGGGCGTCGCCCTTTTCCGCCGGCACGGTGAGGATCTCGCCCCGGGCCTCGAACGCGGCACGAGCGCCGGTGGGGCT
>JAUYES010000052.1 GCA_030691225.1 Holophaga sp.
GGCCAACCACTGCTGGCCCCATGGTCATCCCCGAAGACAAGCTCCATGCCGTAGTGAATTTTGAACGCGAAAAGCCTCCTGAACCTGCACGTGTACAAGGCCTCACGCTGAAGATTGCGCCGCCTCGAGACGATACTTGGACACCACCCGCCCCTACGGATGCAGTGCCACCGACCCCAGATACCTTCCCCACCACAAACCACGCGCTTGATTCAGTGCGTGGAGGGGAAAACAATTCCACGGTTCATCGCCCGATTGGAGGAGACGGACCAGATGTCGGACGCCCAGCTCCGAACGTAAACGCCTCGGTCATGGAAATTGATTTCCGCCAAATGACAATCCTCTCCCAGGTGGCACCTTTCTACCCACCCATGGCACGCATGACCAAAACCCAAGGCGAAGTCGTGCTCCTCATGACCGTTGATGTTCATGGCATCCCCACCGACGTAAAGGCACTGTCGGGGCCGCATCCTTCACTCGAACTGGAAGCAATGAGGGCCGCGCGGCTCTGGCGCTTCGTGCCTGCCAGCATGAACGGGCAGGCAGTTGCAGCGCAGTTCAGGCTCACCATTCTCTTCAAATTGAAATAGAGACATAGGCACCGCCATGCGCTTGCCTCGTTGGATTGTTGTCCTCTCCATTTCGACGACGCTTTTGGGTCTTGGGCTCTGGGTGACACATCTCCCAAAGCCCATGCCCATGGGCCTTCCCTGAAAGTTCTGCCATGCGCTTTCCCTTGCCATTCTCTCGAAAAACCTGGGCTCTTCTCGGAACGGGTTTGATCCTCGTAGTTATTGTTTTTCTGGGTTCCACAGCCTTCAATCGCAATGCCATGGCTGCTTCTATGCATTCTGCGAATGCAACGGTTGGCATGGACCTCGATCAGAACCAAGTCCAGATGAATTACCAACTGGAATCGTCACCACCACCTCCACCCCCGCCTGCAGCCAACCCTCTGACCCTTCTCCCTCAGAAACTCATTCGCACCGCCAAGTTAGGACTGGAGGTTAAGGATTTCCCGCGCTTCGAAAGGGCCTGCCGTGACTTGGCCCAGCGCTACGGGTATTTGGCCGACCTGCGCATCAACGACGAAGAAAGTGGGCGCAAGCGGGCCGAGCTAACCCTGCGCATCGCGGCCGATCGCTTCGATGCTGCCCTGGCAGAATTCAAAACGCTCGGGGTGGTCAAGAAGGAGGAGCTCAGCGTTGAGGATGTGACACGTGCCTATGCGGATCTAGAGGCTCGGCGCCTCAACAAGCGCACCGCCGCCGTACGACTACGGGAGATCATCGCCAACCGCACGGGTAAACTTTCGGATGTTATCGAAGCCGAACGCGCCTTGAGCGAGGTCACGGAAGAGCTCGAAAGCATGGAGGCCCAGAAGCGCGCCATGGATAACCAGATCAGCTATTCCACCCTGCGCGCCGAAGTGAGCGAACCCCAACCGCCACCCAAATTCAATGCCTCCGCCCTTTGGCAACCCCTTGTCACCGCTTTGAAGGACGGTCGTTCCGGCCTGATTTCCAGCGTCGCCTTTGTCCTTCAAGTCCTGATCGTGCTCTCCCCCTGGCTGCTGCTCTCCGGCCTGGCAACTTGGTTCATCCTCCGGTGGCGAGCTGCCCGAGCGCGGGTAGAAAACGTCACGGAGTTGCCCTGATACGGAGGAATCTCGTTAATGCCAACCGAGCAAGCCGTGTAACGACCACGGACATCGCCCCAAAATTGGATCTTGCTCTTCGGCTCTCCGCACTATTTTGTAAGCTTTTTTATCGGTGTTCATCGGTGTCTATCGGTGGCCAATTTCGTTTTCTTTGCTTCGGCCAGATGGTTTCCACCCAAAAAGGAAAAGACTTTTGCCACCGATGGACACCGATAAAAGCTAAAAACCGATTTGATCGGCAGGGGTAAGTTCCAAAAGCCTTGGCAACGTGCTCACTCCCGAACAACCGCACTAAAACCAAGCCCTCTTGATTCCTAGCCCTGCTCGCCTCATTCCATGGAAACGGAATGACCTGCTAGGCTTGGCCCATGGAAAACCCTCACCCCGTGGTGGTCACGGGCCAGCAGATTGGCGTGGGCTGGACACCCGCGCTTTCGGTAGTCAAGGCGCTGGCCGCTCTTTCCCTTGCTAAAAAACTTGGTGGCGAGGCGATCTACTGGATGGCCGATGAAGATCATGACCGCCTTGAAGTAGCCTCCACTGTTGCCTTTGATGGAGATCGGCTGCTTCGGCATCGGTTCAGCTTTGATGCCCCATTGGGCACCGCCACCGGCTGGTTGCCTTGGACCCAGGCCCATCAGCGGGAGGCCGAAGGGCTGTGGGGTCCACTTCCCACTCCGGAACGCCCAACCCTGCGGGACCATGTTCTGGCCTTGGGAAAGCCACTTCGAATGCGAGGGCTACAATTTTTCTCCCCCACTGAACGAGCCATTAGAACGGCTATTCAGCCGGAGCTTGAACGTTGGCGTACATTGCCATTGGAAGCGGCACTGCTGAAACAAGCCGATTTTTTGGAAACCGAAGGCATCGAGTTCCCTCTGGACCCTCGCCAACAGGCCGCTTGGTTCAGTCTCAATCCCCGCACGGGCCTACGCCGCCGCCTGGAATCTGGGATTCCCTGCCCGCCGGACCACTGGCTTAGTCCTGGCGCCGCCCTGCGGCCCCTCATGCAATCCCTCATGCTGCCCGTCACTCACGCCGTACTCGGCCCAGCCGAACGCGCCTACTGGCGCCTAACCGAGCCCCTGTGGGAGAAGGTGGGCCTCACGCCTCCCCTGATTGTGCCGCGCACCAGTGCCTTCGTCATCCCACCCGGCCTTGAGCTGGAGCTCACTCAGCTCGACGCCCTGCGCACCGGCTTTTGGGAAGCCTTCCTGCTCGATTCTCCGCCCCTTCCCAGCCAGATGTTGAACGGAAACCCTGATCCACTTTGGGGCCCAGGGGTAGGGAATCGATTTCGGCAAGAACTAGCCCGCGCGCGCCATCGCCTGCTCAAACTGGATCGCAGGCTGCATCGTGATCAAGTAGCCCAGGCCCTGGGCGAAGATCCCGAGCGCCTTCGCCAGCGCCTTTTCCCCTTTGGTAAACAGCAGGAGCGAGTTCTACCTGGTGCCTTCTGGCTGCGAGACGAGGCCCTGCTGGATCGCCTTCTGTTAGCACTTGGAAGCGGTGAACCCAGGGTCATGGTCGAGGCTTCCATCCACTAAATATCCCCTTCATCGCCAGCTCTTGGGGTTTCCCAAAACGCTCGCTTACCCCGCAATCCAAGGAGGATGCCATGCCCTTGATCCTGAGCAGACTCGAAGGTTTCGTCGGCACCATCACCATGAACCACCCTGAGCACCGCAACGCGCTTTCGGACCAGATGATCAGCGAGATGTTCGACGCCTTCGAGGATATGCGCGAACGCAAGGCCCGCGTCATCGTGCTGCGCGCCCACGAAGGCGCCAAGGTGTGGAGCGCGGGCCATGATGTGCGCGAACTGCCCATGCCGGGCCGTGATCCGCTGGGCTACGACGATCCCCTGGTGCGGATCCTCCGCGAGATCCAGCACCTGCCAATGCCGGTGATCGCCATGATCGATAGCAGCGTATGGGGTGGTGCCTGCGACGTGGCGCTCACCTGCGATATTCTCATCGGCACCCCCAAGGCCCAATTCACCATGACCCCCGCCAAGATCGGCGTGCCCTACAACCCCAGCGGTCTGCTGCGCTTCATGAATATTCTCGGCATCAATACCGCCAAGGAAATGTTCTTCAGCGCCCAGCCCATCCCCGCGGAACGCGCGAAGCAAGTGGGCATTCTGAATCACCTGGTGCCCTCCGATGAGTTGGAAGCCTTCACCTCCGACATGGCCGAAAAGATCAGCCGCAACAGCCCCCTGTCCATCGCCGCTATGAAGGAAAGCTTCCGCCTACTAGGCAACGCCTCGCCCCTGCCGCCCAACATGTTTGAGCGCATTCAAGGCCTGCGCCGCAAGGTCTACGATAGCCATGACTACAAGGAAGGCATCCAATCCTTCCTGGAAAAACGCCCCCCGGTATTCGTAGGAGAATGATTTCATGACCACTGGCCTCGATCTCCTGGTGATGGGCGCCCACCCCGACGATGCCGAAGTGCATGCGGGCGGGTTGTTGGCGCTCTGCGCGAAACGCGGCCTTAAGGCCGCCATCCTTGATGCTACTCGCGGCGATTTAGGCACGCGTGGCACACCCGAAACGCGCCGCGAGGAGGCCACAGAAGCCGCACGAATCCTGGGTGTGGAGCGCATCATCCGGGATTTTCCCGATGCTCGCTTCGATGAATCGGAAACCTACCGCATCAAG
>JAUYES010000054.1 GCA_030691225.1 Holophaga sp.
ATCGCGAACGCCAGGTGGAGGCCCTCACCGCCATCCGCCAGCAGTTGGATCGCATTGGCAGCCGCGTGAAGATCGTGGCCGACGAATGGTGCAACACCATCGAGGACGTGATCCTCTTCACCGACACCAAATCCTGCCACATGGTGCAGATCAAGACGCCCGATCTGGGCAGTATCCATAACACCGTGGAAAGCGTGCTCTATTGCAAGCAGCACGGCATGGAGGCCTACCAGGGCGGCACCTGCAACGAGACGGATCTGTCTGCTCGTGCCTGCGTCCACGCCGCCATCGCCGCTCAGGCTGAGCGTATGCTCGCCAAGCCCGGCATGGGCTTCGACGAGGGCTATATGATCGTGAACAACGAAATGGAGCGCGTCCTTGCTGTGCTCCGAAGCCGTTAGGAGGCTGTGATGTCGAAGCCCCAGTTCAAAGTCCTTTCCCCCACCGCGATCCTTGGCTACGGATTCCCCGAAGAATCCTTCCTCAAGGGCATGGCCGAAAACCCCGATCTCATCGCCGTCGATGCTGGTTCCGTGGATCCAGGGCCCTATTACCTGGGGTCGGGCAAGAGCTTCACCGATCGCATCGGCGTGAAGCGTGATCTGCGCTACATGCTCACCCATGGTGTGCGCGCCAAGGTGCCCGTGGTCATCGGCACCGCCGGTGGCTCCGGAGCCCGCCCCCACGTGGAATGGTGCCGCGAGATCATCGAAGAAATCGCCCGGGAAGAAGGTCTGGATTTCACCATGGGCATCGTCTACGCCGATATCCCGAAAGACGTCGTCAACACCGCGATCCGTGCCGGTAAGACCAGCCCCCTGGATGATCTGCCGGAACTCACCGAGGCCGATGTGGCCGCCTGCCCGCACCTGGTCGCCCAGATGGGTGTCGAGCCCATCCAGAAGCTGCTGGCCCAGGGTGTCGATGTGGTCCTCGCGGGCCGCGCCTATGACCCCGTGTGCTTCTCTTCTCTGCCAATCATGAAGGGCTACGATGCGGCCTTGGCCACCCACATGGGCAAGATCATCGAGTGCGCCGCCATCGCCTCCGACCCCGGTTCCGGTGCCGATGCCGTGCTGGGCATCCTCACAGAAGACAGCTTCATCCTCCAGACCCTGAGCCCCATCCGTAAGTTCACGGCCCGCTCCACGGCAGCCCACAGTCTTTACGAGAAGAGTGATCCGTACCACCTACCCGGCCCCGGCGGCATGCTGGATCTCACCAACGTCACCTTCACGGAACTCGAAGGCGGCCGCGTGGAAGTGAAGGGCACCACCTTCATTCCCAGCGATCCCTACCGCATCAAGCTGGAAGGCGCGAGTGTCGTAGGCTTCCGCACTATCTCCATCGCAGGCATTCACGATCCGATCATGATCGCCTCCATCGACGAGATCCTGGTGCAGGTGAAGGCGCGTGTGGATGATCTGCTGGCCAAGGAGAAGGTCGAGGCCCAGGTCTTCTTCCACGTCTACGGCAAGAATGGCGTGATGGGCGGCCTGGAACACCACGCCCCGCTCGCCCCCCACGAACTGGGCATCGTCCTCGAAGTACTGGCCCCCACTCAGGCCCAGGCCGACACGGTGTGCTCCATCACCCGCTCCACCCTGCTGCACTATGGCTACACGGGCCGCATCGCCACGGCGGGCAACCTTGCCTTCCCCTTCTCGCCTTCCGATGTGCGCATGGGCGAGTGCTTCAAGTTCGCCATCTACCATCTGATGGATGTCGAGGATCCCTCCGAACATTTCAAAAGTGAAATCGTCCACGTCAAGTCCGGGCGCTAGGAGAGAACAATGAGAAACCTCACCGAACTCGCGCGCGTCATTCGTAGCAAGAACTCCAGCCCCATGAAGCTCACGCTGGACATCATTTTCAAAGACCAAGCCACCTACGATGAAGTCAAGAACCGCAACCTCATCAACAAGGCTGTAATCGCCAAGGCCTACCAAATTGAAGAAGTCATGGTGGAGAAGGTCATCTTTTTCGACCCCTCCCTGGCCGTGAAGATCGGCCTGCCCCGCCAGATTCGCTCGGGTTCCCCCGGTGATACCGATGTCTACGGCGCCCAGCAGCACGCGCCAATGCTCAGCATCAACTTGGACATGTAAGAAGAAAAGAAAACCGCCAAGACGCCAAGGCGCGAAGATTAAAGAAATAAAGATCCCTCAAAACTGCTTTGTTTTTTTCTTCGCGCCTTGGCGTCTTGGCGGTAATCAGTTTCGTTCGAGGTATTCCATGCTCCACATGCCGATCAAAGAAAACCTGCGCATGGCGATCTATTACGCGCCACGCGGCAGGTTTCGCCTCTTCATCCTGGGCAGTGAACTGAGCCAGAAGTATCTCTATCCAACGGATCTGCTCATCGGCATCATCGGTGCGGAAGGCGCGGGCAAGTCCACCCTCATCAAGGGCCTGTTTCCGGGCCTCGAACTGACCAACGACGACGAGGGCATCAACAAGCGCACATCGGATATCTTCGCCTTCGAGGCTTCC
>JAUYES010000058.1 GCA_030691225.1 Holophaga sp.
AGGGCTTCCTGCAGTTTTTCAAAGGCGTCTCGACCTTCCCGGGCTAGCCCAACGTTGGCTTCCATAAGATCGCCAGAAGCTTCGGTGCCCTTGAGGGCCTTGGCTTGTTCAAAGGCTGCGGAGAAGCCCGCAGTATAGGCCCTGAAGGAAGCCAAGCCTTTTCCCAGCAGGGTCTTTTCTTCAGCGGTCCAAGCCAGAGCTTCCAGTTTAGGAAAGGCCTCCTTCAACCGCTCTTCATAGGTCGTCAGGCGCTCTCGGCGTTTGGCGATGTAGGCATCATTCTTGGCAGCGGCGATCATCGAAACATGAACGGTCCGCAAAATATTTGTATCGTTCAGCACCCTCGATACCATCTGGGTTTTATCGAGGTCCCCGCCTACGGCATGGGTGCCTTGCTGAGAACTTTCGATGCCATACCAACCCACAAAGCCCCCCACGCTGAGGAAGGCGGACTGGAGCAGCAGCAGCAATAGGAACTTGCGGCTGATGGAGAGGTTGGCGATGAAACGGGCTGGGTTCATAGGTGACTCCGGTGCAGACCCTGGCTGATTCTCCTTCTTTTCGGTTGATTGAGGCCGGTCTTGAATCCCGACGGTAAAGGGGCTGGGTAGAATGCAGCCATGCCGAATCAATGTGAAGGAACCCCTGAAAACGCCTCACGGATCCTAGGGTTCCTCCAGGAGGCCCTCGAACCCGATGCCGGGCTGGTGCTAGTCGGGGGTGCGGTCCGGGATCGGTTGCTGGGGCGCGGGGGAGGCGATTGGGATCTGGCAACGGCTCTCCTGCCAGAAGCGGTGATGGCTCGTGCCAAAAAGGCTGGCCTGCGAGTCATTCCCACGGGACTTCAGCACGGCACGGTAACGGTCCTGTTGGAAGGCCGCCCGGTGGAAATCACCACGTACCGGGGCGACGGTACCTACCTGGATGGTCGGCGGCCTGAGTCCGTGCGGCTGGGCGTAGCGTTGGAGGAGGATCTGGCGCGCCGGGACTTCACCGTGAATGCCATGGCCCTGCCCATCGAGGCTATGGGGCGGTCCGACTGGCGAGAGCACCTCGTGGATCCCTTCGGCGGGCAGGCCGATCTGGAGGCTGGCCTCCTGCGCGCGGTGGGCGACCCCTTGGCGCGTTTCCAGGAGGATGGTTTGCGTCCACTGCGGGCCTGTCGCTTTGCGGCCCAGCTTGGCTTTGGGATGGAGCCTGGCACGTTGGCGGCCATTCCACAGCGCTTGGAGGTAGCGCAGAAAGTTTCTGTGGAGCGGGTCTTCCAGGAGATGAACAAGCTGCTCTGCGGGAAAGACGCACCTGTGGGGCTGCGCCTTTTGGAGCGTTCTGGCCTGCTGGATCTCTGGATGCCTGAACTTCGGCCCCTGGTGGGCTGTGTCCAGAATCGCTACCACGATCTGGATGCCTGGGAGCACACGTTGGCGGTGGTGGCCGCGATTCCTGCGGAGCCGGTCCTTCGTTGGGCTGCCCTGTTGCACGATCTAGGCAAGCCTGGATCCCGCAGCTTGGGGCCCGACGGGGCTGCCCATTTCTTCGGTCACGAGGCCCTTTCCGTGCGTTTGGCGGGCAATCTCCTGGGGCGCCTGAAGATCAGCCGTGCCCTTCTGGAGGCTGTGCTGGGGTTAGTGCGCCATCACGGTCAGCGCCCATCGGCCCAATGGGGAAATGCCGCCTGCCGCCGCCTGCTGGCACGCCTCGAAGGCGACAAGGTGCCCCTGGACACTTGGGCGGAGCTGCGGCGTGCGGATATTCGGGGCAGGAAGGAGCCTTCAGAGGCCATGCAGCAGGAGTTTGAAACCGAGCTACAGCGAATACGGCAGCTCGCCGAGACAAAGCCTCCCCTCGTAGCCCGGGACCTTGCTTTGAATGGAACCGAGCTGATGGATCGCCTTGCCCGTCCCGGCGGCCCTTGGCTAGGGCAATTGCAGGCGCACCTCCTGGATCAGGTTCTAGAGCATCCTGCCGTGAATAACCCTGAGGATTTAGCGCGACTAGCGTCGGAATGGCTGGCTTCTGAGGCTCTCAGGGCCCGGGAATGATCTCCGCCCGATAGCGCTGCACTCGGAGGGTGCTGGACCAATGCTGTCCCGAAAGGCCGGCCTTCCGTTTCAGGTGATGCAGAAATTCCTTGGGATCTGGAAGGCTCTCCCAGACCGAGGGCAGGAAGGTTCCCCGGTGCCAGCCCTCTTCCAGAATCAGGCCATCCCGCCCAGGCACCAATTGGGAGATGAGATCGGCCTCGGAGGTGAACAGGAGGGGCTCCGGCTGGGTGAGCAAAGAAAGGTGTATTTCAAGGCCGTCGATTTCCTCGGCCCTCACCGGAGAAAAGCGGGTATCGCGGAAGGCCGCCGCAAAGGCATTGGCGGCAATATCCACCGCCAGAGGGCGATGCGCCTCCAGGCAGCCGATGCAACCGCGCAAACCACCGTTTTGTTCCAGGGTGACAAAGGTTGCGCGGGGGGTGACCAATTCCGGCGGAAGCTTCGCGAGTTCCACCTGGATTGGTGTGCCCTCGGCTATGCCATGGCGAATGGAGGCTTTGGCTAGTTCCAGCAGGGTTCTTTGGTGTTCTGGGAATAGTGAACATTCAGGCGAATGCATAGGCCCCATACCCCACCACGCGATCCTTAGGACCAGCGGTATCACCGGAATTTCGCAAATCGAGCGTCTCGGCCCGGAGGCCATGGTTTCGTGCGGCCATCAGGAACCCCCGAAGGGGGAGGCAGCCACAGGCGGAATCGTCACCGATGCCTTCGGAATTCAGAGCTGCAATGGCGGTGGAGGTGGCCTGGTCTGTTTTTTGGGCTGTGGCGTAGTCGAGGTAGTGGCTTAGGTCGGAGCTGATCACAATAGCGGTTTCCGGCCCGCCCCAGACCCGTTCGAGGGCGGCACGGACTCGCAGCGGATCGGCTTCCCCAACCACGACGGGCACCAGGGAAAAAGTCTCCAGGGTCTCCTGGAGAAAGGGCACTTGCACTTCCAGGCTGTGTTCCTGGGCATGGGCT
>JAUYES010000060.1 GCA_030691225.1 Holophaga sp.
CTCGCCTTGCGGCAAACCCAACCCAGAAAACCCAAAACAGCTTCGTAACAAGCACCCACACTTATCGACTGTTAGTTTTTAAAGAACGTTGCTTCGTTAGAAGCGAGGTGCGCATTGTACAGAGCTTTTCGAAAACAGCAAGCTTTTATTTCTGCGCTTCCTCTTTAAATCTCGCCTGACTGCGTTGCCGCGTCAGCAGCGAGAGGCAGAACTATACAGGTTGCCGGCGCCCATTGCAACACTAAGTTTCGATTCCGCGATGCGAAGAGCACAGAGGTTAGTTGGCAATGGTTGAAACCAATGGGTTATGCAGGTAAGGAAGCGCTGACCAATTCAGCGCTAGCAGCCTGTTGGGCTTGAATCTACCCGGAGGCGAAGTCTCACAACGCAGGGCGTTTTTTCGGCAGTGTGATCATTTTTGGCGATTTTTTGATTAATTTCCATGCTTTGCTTAAAGTGAACAGTGCTGGGGTTAGCCAACAGCCGTTCGGTTTCCTGTGCCAACCGGGGTATCCGCCGTTCCGAACAGCGCCAGCGCTTCCAGGCAACTGCGCTGGTGCTCCTGCCCCAACCCCAGTTCCAGCGTTTGATCCGGCAAACGCAAGCCGTAATGGAGGCTGGCCGCATCAGCGTCCAGCACCCAGCGGCATAGCCGGGATAGCCGTTCCTCAAGCCCCAAGCCGGGCAGCATTTCCCAATCCAGCCACAACTCGGGGCGCGCTTGCCCGGAAAACTGCTTGGTGAACAAGCCCTGCCCGCGCGCAGCGGCCTTCCAGGCAACTTGCCGTAGCGAGTCGCCGGGGCGGTAGGGACGCAGGCTGGCGAAATCATCCAGACCTTCGCCATGGCCGGCACCTTCGCCGGCAGCCTGGACGTTCACCGGCAACGGTGGGCTGCCGTTGTCGGGCTTGGGGTAGACGATGCAATTCGCGTCCAGCCACACGTTCGACCAGGCGCGGAATAGCCCGAGGGGGAAATGGGTAAACAGGGTAAAGCGCCCCGCTGCCAGCCGCCCGCGCCGTGCCGTGGGAAGCGCCAAATGCAGGCAGGCACCCTGCCCCGCCTGCATGTCGGCGAACTCTGGCGGGAGCTTGGCCTGAACCAGCGCATCGTGCACCAACCCCACCGCGTAACGCGGCATGGCGCCCGGATTATCGAGACAGACGCTGAAGATGGCGGGTTGCCCGGCGAACACCGGCGGCGCCTTGCCGGCGCGCACCTGGAGTTGCGCCAGGTTGCGATAGGCGTGAAGAATCGAAACCAGCGCCATGCTGCCGAGCAAAAAAGTCAGCACGTAGCCGAGGCCGAGGTTGTAATTGATCGAGCCGATCAACATCGCCAGCAGCGCCAGCGAGAACAGTAGCCCGTGACGGGTCGGCAAGATAAAGATGCGTTTGCGGTCGAGCACCACCGGACCGGCTTCGGCATCCATCCGGTTGAAAATGCGCAACCACAGGGCGCGGTCGATGGGGAGGCGGAGTTTCAAGATCAGGTTGTTGTTTTACAGTTTGGCCGCGCCACACAAGAACAGTATCGTGTTGAGAAATTCTTTGAGTTCAGGGCAGGCGTTCGCGGCGATGAGGAGATCGTTATCGCGCAATATTCGGGCGGCATCGCGAGGTTTGATGTATTTTTTTCCCTTACTTCCTGAACGAAATATTTCATCCATGAGATGTGCCGGAGGATTACCATGGTTGACGTATTCTGGATGGACGCTCGGACAGGTACGATTACTTCCAGCCAACTTTTGAATGTCTTTCCAGAATGGCAATAACCAAGCCTCAAAATCGTGGTTCGCTACATGCGGGTAGAAACGCTGTTCCTTGCCTACCCATTCGCGCATCTTCCGTTTTGCGTCTTGCGCATCGGCAAACTCTCTCGTGCCGGTGTAAACGTCGCTAAGCGCAATGACGGCATCGGACGGTTGTTTACCGCTGCTAAGCAGATTCATTACATCGCGCTTCAGCTTGTCGCCTGTCGGCAGGCGCCCATGCTTCGGGCAAGAATCGAGTTTCGGCATGGTGTTGGCCGGAAGCCGGCTGTTCAAAAACTCGCGTAACTTGGGAAAGAAAGCCTTTTCGGTCTCCCCCTCGACGAGTATGGAGATTTTGATGCTCATGCCCGTCCTCCCAAGCGTCCCATGTGCCACAGCTCGTCCAGCGCATAATCCTTGAGCCATGCGTCCAGGTCGAAGGTGTCGGCTCGGGCAATTGTGGTGCAGCCATCTTCCGCTAAATCCATCACGGCCAACTCGTGCGGCTCCAGGAAACGTACCAGCCTGTCGGAATGGGTGGCGACGATCAATTGCGTGCGTTGCGATGCCTCACGGAACAATTCAGCCAGCAAACGCAGCATTTCCGGGTGGAGGCTGACTTCCGGCTCGTCTATCATGGTTACAGCGGGGAGGGAGGGGCTGTGCAGCAATGCTGCCAGCCACAGGAAACGCAAAGTTCCTTCGGATAGCTGATGGGCATATAACTGGCGCGTGAAATTCCTGTCCTTCCAGGCCAGCGCCATGGTTCCTGCCGCCACGGGAGGAAATTCCAGACGCTCGAAAGTCGGAAAAGCGACGCGTAAAGTATCCTCGATGGACTCGAAACGGTCACGGTCCGTTTCCCGCAAATAATAGAGGCATGACACCAAATCTTCCCCATCCTTGCCTGGAAGTTGCACCAGTCCCATAGGTTGAGGCAAACGTACCGGGGCGCGCGAAGCTACGTTCAGCGCGTGGTATAGGGTGGAAGAAGCCAGCGCTCTGCGGAAATGCTCGGGCGCCTCGAACATTTTCGGCACCTGAGCCAACGAACTTTCCAATTGTTTATGCTCCCAATTCGGGCGCTGCAATTTACTGTCTTCTTTCTCGTAATAGCGAATGTCGGCCAAGTGCGAGTCGATGAATTTAAATGGGGATGACAGATTATTGCGTTGCTGTGTCAGCTTTTCATTCTCGATTGAATAGGCAAGAGCGGATGGAGTGATTTCGATGCTGTATTCGATCGGTTCCTGTCCTTCCATATCCATGGAAAGCGCAATTTTCAAACGGTCGGCTCTATCGTAGGTCAACAAGCTGGAAATGCCGGACAGCCCGCCTATGGCATCGTTCAAATGTCCTTCGGCGGACGCCGCCAAGAGTGACATGACATCAAGTAGGGAAGTTTTTCCGACGCCATTGGCGCCAATAACAACCGTCAATGGTTGAAGCGAAAAATCGACCTCTCGCAGCCTGCGAAATCCTGCAATGTGTAAATTTGAAAATTGCTTCTTCATATTAGCGTTCCAATTCAACAATCAGGGTATCGGCACGGCGCGAATCAATTGCTCGCCGACGTTGGCCTCACCCGATCCGCGCAGGCGGTGGCCGACCACGGCGGGGATAATCGCCTGCACGTCTTCCGGCAGCGCGAAATCGCGCCCTTCCATCAGCGCCCACGCCTTGGCGGCGCGCAGCAGCGCGAGGCCGGCGCGCGGCGACAGGCCGCAGTCGAATTGTGGCGCCTGGCGCGAATACACCAGCAGCGCCTGAACATATTCCACCAGCGCGTCGGACGCATGCAGCGCCGCAACGGCGCCCTGCATCGCTATCAACTCTCCTGGGGCCAAGCTGGGCAACAGGTGCGCGATCATCTCGCGGCGGTCACTGCCTTGCAGCAGCGCGCGCTCCGCCTCGGCGGCGGGGTAGCCGAGCTCGATGCGCATCAGGAAGCGGTCGAGCTGCGATTCCGGCAGGGGAAAAGTGCCGATCTGATAGGCGGGGTTCTGCGTGGCGATGACGAAGAATGGCTCCGGCAACGGACGGGTTTCGCCTTCGAGCGTGACCTGGCGCTCTTCCATCGCTTCCAGCAGCGCGCTTTGGGTTTTCGGCGTGGCGCGGTTGATTTCGTCGGCGAGGATCAGTTGCGCGAATATCGGCCCGGGATGGAACTTGAAAGCGCCGGTGGCGCGATCAAACACCGAGATGCCGAGAATGTCCGCCGGCAGCAGGTCGCTGGTGAACTGGATACGATTGAAATTCATCCCCAGGCTTTGCGCCAGAACGTGCGCCAGAGTGGTCTTGCCAACACCGGGCATGTCCTCGATCAGCAGGTGGCCGCGCGCTAAGATGCAAGCCAGGGCGAGACGTATTTGCCGTTCCTTGCCGAGAATGATTTGGCCGATCTGGGCGACGGCGCGGTCTATAGTTTGGCGCATGGCGGATGTGGTGGCTGGTGATATGGGC
>JAUYES010000334.1 GCA_030691225.1 Holophaga sp.
CCCTGATCTTCACCAAACGCAAACAGCAGGCCGAGGATGTGGCCGAAGTGCTGCGCGAAGCCGGGCTTTCCGCCGAGCACCTTCACGGCGATCTGGCCCAAGCCACCCGTAATCGTATTCTCACCAGCTTCAAAGAAGGCAAGCTGCGCTACCTGGTGGCCACCGATGTTGCCGCCCGTGGGCTCGATGTCGAGGCCCTGCCCCTGGTCATTCACATGGGCATTCCCACCCAGATGGAAAGCTACATTCATCGGTCGGGGCGCACAGGCCGTGCCGGCCTCAAGGGAACCTCCCTGGCTCTGGTGGACTTCAAGGAATCCCGCATCTTGCTATCGTGGGGTCGTCGTGGTGGGCTGAAATTGGACTGGCGCCCTGCGCCCACCCAGGATCAAATCTCCGATGTCCGAACAAAGCATCTGGCGACCCAACTTCAGGCCCTTGAAGCTCCAGCACAAATGGAATTGGCAAAATCGCTCCTGGAAACCCGACCCGCGGTAGACCTAGTTGCCGCACTCCTGACCCTGGTCCAAAAAGATGGTCACGCAGGATTCTTTATCCCCGAACCTCCCAAGGCTGCCTACAAGGCCGATAAGCCAGCTCGTCCCCGCTTCTCCGATACCTTTACGCCCCGCCAGGAACCCCGCTTCGACGCCACCGCCCCCCGGGATGAGCGTCCCCGCAAGCCCTTCCAGGAACGCCCTGCTGGCGGGCCCAGAAGGCCCGATGATAAAGCCTTCGGCCCACGCAAACCCTTCAATAAGACGGCCAAGCCCACCTTCGAAAAGCGCAGCACCGAAGAGTTCAAGAAAAAGAAATAACGACTCGATCGAAAACCATTTCGAAGATTTGAAAAACATCGCCACCTCTGCCATTTGGCACGGTGGCGATGTTTTTCAAGAATCACAGGCAGCTTAACCTTCCTATTGATCCTGCGCTTTCTCATTAGGATCGATCGGCGGTGGTGTCGCCGGTTGGCTGGGCGCGGAACCCCAGGCGCGCTCATCGGTGGCTTGGCTATTAGCCTTCTCGCGCGC
Organism: Holophaga sp.; assembly: GCA_030691225.1. Taxonomy (GTDB): domain Bacteria; phylum Acidobacteriota; class Holophagae; order Holophagales; family Holophagaceae; genus JAYREN01. The sequence goes on from JAUYES010000334.1 coordinate 1,035, forward strand.
CTCCCGCACCGATTGGATTAGATCCGGGGTACTGGCCGATTTCGGCATGGTGCCTGGCTTAAAAGCGAGGCGAACCAGATCCTTGCCCTCCGTGCCACTGGTAGCCAAACCGCCAGTCACACGATCGATATCGCCCCACTCCATGCCTTCGGGGGCCTTGAAATCTTCCCGAGGAGTGGTGGACAGAGCCACCTTCATGAAATCAATCCAGATGGGTAGCGCCACACGGCCCCCATCGGCCCCGGATTTGTAGATGGTTTTCTTTTCATCCAGACCAACCCAAGCACCACACACAATGCGGGTGGAGAACCCGATGTACCAGGCATCCGTATGGTCATCCGTGGTACCGGTCTTGCCGGCCGTGGGCCAATTCAGTTCCCCGGCCCGCGCACCCGTGCCTCGCTGGGCTACGCCCTGCAGGCACTGAATCAGTTGGAAATTACTCTGGGGATCGACCACCTCATCGCCGGGTTTGCCTTCGTAGGCCTCCAGCACTCGACCATTGCGATCGATGATTTTCTTAATCAAGAAGAGCGGTGGCGCCTGTTTCCCACCATTCGCAAAGGTTCCATAACCACGCACCATATCTTTGAGTGTTAGGTCCGAAGAGCCCAACGCCATACTTGGATAGGGCTGGATCTTGCCTCCCACACCGCAGTTGCGAGCAAACTGAATGACGTTCTCGATACCGGCATCTTCCAAAGTACGCACTGCCGCCACGTTGCGGGAATCACGAACGGCTTCCCAAATGGGAATGGGCCCCCAGAAATCCCTTTCGTAATTCTTGGGCTCATAGAGATCCTTCCCAAACGTGAAGCGCGTGGGGATGTCCTGCACCATCGTCGCGGGCGTCTTGCCCTGAGTAAAAGCGCACCCATACACAAAGGCCTTCATGGTGGAACCCACTTGGCGCTCCGCCTGGAAGGTGCGGTTGAACTTGCTCATATTGAAGTCGTAGCCGCCCACCATGGCGCGGATTTCCCCCGTGGCGGGATCCGCCGCCAACAGGGCGCCTTGCGCATCGGGCTCCTGATCCAGTTCGACCTCTAGGGGCGCGCCATCCTCACCAGCTTTCTTGATCAGAAACAACGGGGAAGCGCCTCGGGGTAAGAGCTTTTGGATATCCTTGCCCGCCCAAGCGAAGGCAGTACCTGGGACATCCAGCGTGACCTTGGCAATACGCACCTGCGCAGTGGCACCTTGCCAGCCCAGGATAATGCCGCGCACGCTATCGCCATCCTCGAAGAAGCGGCTCCACCCAGGAAGATTCGTTTTCTCGGGTTCATCCACAAACTTCAAATCGGCTTTGCGAAAGCCCCGTTTTCGATCCACCGCCTTCAAGCCCTTGCGCACCGCCGCATTGGCCGCGAGTTGCCAGGCGCTATCGATGGTGGTGTGAACCTCGAGCCCACCGTTCAGCAGGGCCTCCCGGCCAAATTTTTCGTAAAGGTGCTTTCGGATCTCTTCTACGGCGTAAGCGGCGATGACATCCTCCTGGGAGTTTTCCCGCGCCAGGCGAATCGGGTGTGCCATCAGCACCCGCGCATCGGCTTCCTTCAGGTAGTCCTCTTCCACCATGCGTCGCAAAACGATATTGCGGCGATTTTTGGCCGCCGCCCGTGCTTTGGGATCCGGCTTGTAGGGATTGAACCAATTGGGGTTCTGCACCAAACCAGCCAGCAAGGCGCATTCTTCGACACTGAGCTGGGGAGCGTTCTTGCCAAAGTAGAACTGGGCCGCAGCTTCAATGCCATAGCGCCCTCCCCCGAAATACACCTCATTGGCGTACTGCTCCATGATTTGCTTCTTGGTGTAGGCCTTCTCTAATTTCCTGGCCAGGATGATCTCTTTAAGTTTTCGATCGATGTTTCGCTGGCGTCGCGCTGTTACGTTGCGCACCAGCTGCATCGTCAACGTGGAAGCGCCTTCTCGGCGGCGAAAGCCGCTGGAAACAAAATGCCACCCAGCGCGCAGAAAGCCCCGAGGTGAAACTCCCCCATGACTCCAAAAATCGGCATCTTCCGTTGATACGAGAGCGTTCACAAAGGCTTTGGGAATATCTTTGTAAGGAATCAATACGCGATTTTGCTCGGCGAAGATTTCGATGACATCGCCATTCCGATCCAAAATCTTGGAAATGGTCTTAGGCGATCGATTGGCGAAGAGCACCAGGTATTCGTCTGCCTCACGGCTCATCCTCGACCAGGCGATTCCCAACACAATAAGCCCAAGGCTCAGGAACGTCATGCCGCCCCATAGGAGCCAACGCCAAAATTTTCTCCGAGCGGAGGGCGGTTTTGAGGAACGGGATGTTTGGGCGCTCATGACTCCAAGGTTAACCTAGGGACCATGTCCCCCACCCTTGCCTTAGTCGCCAAGACCAAATCCGAATTACTGGGTGCCACCCTAGCCCAGATCATGCCCTCGTTTCTGGAGCGAGAGTGGCGGGTCACAGGCTCCCCAGCGTTGGCCTCAAGCTGGGCCAACGCTGGGCTTGCACCTGCCGCCTTGCAAATACAGGCTGAGGAAGGCACCGCCGAAACTCCCCTGCTTTGCCTTGTATTGGGTGGGGATGGAACCCTGCTGACCGCGGCCCGACGCTTTGGTCTCCGTGGCACGCCCATCCTGGGTATCAATTTGGGATCTCTGGGCTTTCTCACGGCCAATCCCGTTGAAGAAGCTGAAGAAATCGTCCGCCTTTACTTCCAAGGAGGTTTGCACCGGGAATCGAGGAGCATGCTCCGGGCCGAATTATTCCGTGGCGATCAGAGCCTAGTTGAGCAATGCGTACTGAATGATGCGGTGCTGAATAAGGGTGCCCTGGCGCGGATCATGGAATTCCGCCTGAAGGTCGACGGTTTCGACGCCGCCACCATCAAGGCCGATGGCCTGATCGTCGCCACCCCCACGGGCTCCACGGCCTATTCCCTATCGGCCGGGGGTCCCATTCTGCATCCCGCCCTGGAGGCCTGGGTCATTTCTCCCATTTGCCCCCATAGCCTGACCCTGCGCCCCACCGTGGTGCCGAGTTCGCTGGCCGTAAGCATCACCGTGGGCGATACCGATGATGCCCATTTGACCCTGGATGGCCAACTCGAACATCCCCTCAAACCTGGGGATCGCGTGGAACTTCGGAAGGCCGACCAAGACATCGTACTACTCCAGAACCCCACCCTGCCCTTCTTCCGAGTGCTGCAGCAGAAACTGCATTGGAGCACACGCTGATACTAAGGAAGGCCACATATGCCCGAGAATCCCCAAGCCCGTCAGACCATCGATAAACTTTCCAGCGGTGTTGTCGAAGCCGCTGGTGAGCTGGCCGCTAATGCGATTGATCTATTACCCGACGGTGCAATTGAAACTGCCCTGGAAATTGGCGGCAGTGTTTTAGAAGGGGCCGCCGAGGTTGGCAAAAGCGTTCTTGAAAGCGCGGGCGATATCCTGGGCGATGCCCTCTAATGAGGTTCTCCCAAGTCCTCGTAAGAATCTCTTTTACCCCCAAGGATCTGCACTGCTGAGCTCCAATAGTTGCGCTCAAGAACCTGGAACGAAATAGAGCCAAAGCTCGCTCCACGGATAAACCAAGGTAGTCTTTCTC
>JAUYES010000066.1 GCA_030691225.1 Holophaga sp.
AATCGTATTGCCAGTTCGCCCTCAAGCAGAGATAAGCGAGATGGGTGACGAAGCGCGTTTCATGCTGGCTGCTTACTCAGCGATCACTCCAGAAAATCCTGAAGAAGACGCAATCTGGGAGGAATATATCCATGCATGAAACCGTGAAGCCGGGCGATGTTTACATTTACAAAGTACCTTTTGTCGATGGCAGCAAGGTCAAACCACGCCCTGTGCTTGTGACATCCTTACCCAATAGCAAGGGTGATGTGCAGGGTATTCCAGGCAGTACACAGGTTGACAATTGGAATGAGTCACATCAGATCATAATTAGACCAGAAGATTTGATAGAAGGGTCACTGAATAAAGTTTCCGTATTTCCTATTAGTAAGCAGATGGTGTTCTCGCCCAGCTTTTTCGCTGCCAAGGTTGGCACGGTCAGCCCCGCTGTCCTAGAAACAACGCTGCGCCAAGTGGTCAGCCATCAGGTGGATGCGTTTTGTTTTGCAACCAAGAAACAAGATGTTTTCACCCCCGGCACCACCGTCATCCCACCCTCCGGCAAGATCATTGGCGCACCAGAACTCAAAAACATGGTCGAAGCCTCGCTCGAGGGTTGGCTCACCACCGGTCGCTTCAACGATGCCTTCGAACAACGCCTAGCCAAGTACCTAGGCGTGAAGCACCTCATCACCGTCAACTCCGGTTCATCGGCCAACTTGGTCGCCTTCAACACCCTCACCAGCCCTAAGCTTGGCGATCGCGCCATTAAGCCCGGCGACGAAGTCATCGGTGTGGCCGCCGGTTTCCCGACCACGGTCAACCCCATCCTGCAATTTGGTGCCGTCCCCGTATTCGTCGATATCGACATCCCCACCTACAACATTGATGTGACTCAACTCGAAGCCGCCATCAGCTCGAAGACCAAGGCCATCATGCTCGCCCACACCCTGGGCAACCCCTACAACCTCGCCGAAGTCACCCGCATCGCCAAGAAACACAACCTCTGGCTCATCGAAGACTGCTGCGATGCCCTAGGATCAACGTATAAAACCCCCTCTCCCCTCGCGGGAGA
>JAUYES010000067.1 GCA_030691225.1 Holophaga sp.
TGTTTCCTGCCAAGGGGGCGTCCACAGAACAGCCTCGGGCCGCTTTTTTGCCAAGTTCAGTCTTAGCCGAAGCGTTGCGGTTTGCCATCGCCAAGCATGGGGACCAGCCCAGGAAGGGAACCACTGTTCCCTATGTCACGCACCTTTTGGCGGTGGCCTCCTTGGTTGGCGAGAGTGGGGGCAGCGAATCTGAAATGATTGCTGCACTGTTGCACGATGCCGTCGAAGACGGCGGTGGGGCGCCCGTACTGAACGATATTCGAAATGCCTTCGGCCACGAGGTCGCCGCCATTGTTGATGGCTGCACGGATGATGATTCCGGAGCCGAGAAGGCTCCCTGGCTGGATCGCAAACGCGTTTACCTTCAGCACCTAGCCACCGCACCACTCAGTGTGCTGAGAGTGGCCTGTGCGGACAAATTGCATAACGCCATCGCCATTGCCCGCGATCTTCGGGACCAAGGGCCATCGGTCTTTCAGCGTTTTCGGGGGGATCGAGAAGGCACGCTCTGGTACTACCGGTCCATCGCCCGTATTTTTGGTGCCTTGGTGTTGGATGAGCCCAGCCTGGATTCAGGGTTTCGAACCATGATCCGCGAGCTGAGGGAAACAGTCGCCGGGCTGGAAGGCTAAACAGCCACAAATGAATCGCTGTGGCATGGGCCATTGTTTCGGCGATCCACAGCCTCAGAAGCGCCAGATGAAATCCGCCGTAAAGCGGCGATCATTGGCGGGTAGTGGCGCATGACTTCCGAAGTAGGGCTGAAGAATGGGGAAGTTGGCATTGGTTAGGTTGTTCCCCACCAAGCGCAGTTCCATGCTTGTGCCCGCCACCTGCTTCCAGGTCACGGAAAGGTTCAAGAGCACACGAGCGGGAACGGTTTCGCTCTCGACCAAGGCTGGCATCAAGCTATTGGGCGCTAGGCCCGACTGAGCCGAACGGGCTGTTTGAGTCTGGCGAGACGAGGCGTACATCAGACTCGGCGCCACCTGGACTGGCCCCATTCGAAGGAAGGCCCCCAGGTTCACTTTGAGGGGGATGAGCCCCAAAAAATCTTTCCGATCACCGCTCATGAAAAAGGGATCCACCTGGCCATCGGGCTTGGTATAGCTCAGGTTGGCAAAGCCGCCCCAATCTCCTGCTCGCACATCCAGGCTGGCCTCCACCCCTTTGGAATGCATGGAACCGCCATTAAAGATGTAGTAGTTGAAACCCGAATCCAAAGCCGAGGAGATGGCCTGGGTGACCGCCATGCGGTACAGGTTGACTTTCCCGTGGATATTGGGAGAAAAGCGCCATCCCAATTCGAGCTCCAGGCTCTGAATGAGTTCAGGCTTTAGGTAGCCCTTGAACGTGAAGAAGATGCTGTAGGTCTGAAAGATGGTGGGGGCTCGGAAGGCCTTGCCGTAAAGGAGTTTGGCGTTGAAGGGGCCTGAGAGGTAGGTAAGGCCAAGGCGGGGGGCGAAGGCGCTCCCGAGTTCACTGTCTTCGTAGCGAGCCCCGGCGGTTAGTCCAACCTCAGCGAGCTGTTGGGTGTATTGGAGATAGCCATAGCGGTTCATGGTGTTTTTCTGGGGGAAACGCTGGGTTGGATCGCTGGGCTGGTGAAAGCCTCCCCGATTCTGCAGATCCACGCTTCGTTCCGAATCCTGATAGATGCCGCCGCCCAGCAGCAGGGTTGCGGGCATCGAGGTAGGCACCCAACGAAGTGCTAGGTCTGCGCCGAATCGTGTACGCTCCGTGCCTGAATGATTGACTCCCCCAGAGAACACGCTCTGAGGGTAAAGGGACCCTCCCGTGTTCTCGATGGATTCCATCGTGCCATCCAGAAAAAGGTCTTTGGCCAGTTCGAAGCTGCGCAGTACCCGGACACTCTGGACCACGCGCGAAAGGGCGCCGATGGTTCCCGTAGGCACACCAGGGATCGTAGGGTCCAAGGGTCCTGTTCCACCGCCGTCCACTTGGCCTGTGTAAGCCAAGGCATTGCGCAGCAGGAACACCTGGGCCCCGAGTGCCCGCACTTCGCCGGAAAAATAATGCGAGCGACTCCTGGTGTTGCCTTTTTCCTGTGGAAAGCTGGCGCCGGTCACCAAGGTGTCCACATAGGGTTGGCGACTGAAAGGGTCCGCTTGGAACCCGGCGCTGATTGCGATACCCACCCCACTCGCAAACTGGCCGCTGGCGGTCAAGTAGGCGCCTCCGCCATTGTCTCCACCACCCAGGGTTGTGGCCCTCAGGACGAAGCGTCCGCCCTCCAGGCTATCGGCCGAGCGGGTATGCATATTGATGACGGTGGTGCCCGCGAATTGACCATAGACCGCGCTCCCAGGCCCCCTGATTACCTCCACACGTTCAATGAGCTCTGCTGGATAGGAGCCGTAATAGCTGGTGTTCCCGTTGTGAAGTGGGCTCACCGTTTGACCATTGATCAGAAGGAGAGCCTTTCCCTCATGGGCCCAGATGCCTCGTTCCGCCAGACCGATCAGCTTGGTGCCATCGTTCCCAAAATCGAAGCCCGGCAAGGAGCGTAGGATCTCTCCCAGTTCTCGCCAACCATAGCGTTCGATGTCGGCCCGGGTCACCACGGACACAATGGAAGGTGCCTCGTCCAATCTCTGGGGGCGTTTGGTGGCAATTTCCACCTGGGTGTTTAGAAGCTCGTCGAGGGTGCGACCGGAGGTTTCTTGCCCCGAGGCAGAGCAGGAGGCCAGACCCAGGCAAAGTGTCCATCGAATTGGTTTTTTCATGGCTGTAGGGTGTTTCATGCTCGTCTCCCCCTTGGGGCAAATTCACTTTTTTGTAGCTTTCTGGGCCGTGTCTTGAATCTATTCCTCACCCCGACAAACAGGAAAAGTGTCGTCAGGGCTCCTTCTTGTTGGAGATCGAACTTCGTCCAAGGCTCTGCAGAGCAAGGGTCCGCACGGTCCTTAGTAGATCTTCCTTTGAGAAGGTGCCCTTGTGGAGGACTTGGCGGACTGGAGGGCCGGTAAGGCGGGTCAAGTCGGCCTGAGTGAGATCCTTGGCGGTAAGAACAAGAACGGGAATGTCCCTAAGCGATTCGTGCTGTTGCATTTCGGCGACTAGCTGAAAGCCGTCCATCCCCGGCATCATCAGATCGAGAAGCACGAGGCTCGGTGGCTCCAGTTGAAGGTGTTCCATGGCCTGGAACCCTCCTTGCGCCGTGCAAACAATCCAGCCTTCACTCTCGAGAATGCGAGAAAGGGCATCCAGGGTGAGGGGGTTGTCCTCCACCAAAAGCAAAGACTTGCCGATGGCGCCGATGCCCAACCTTTCAATTACTTCGAGTAGGTTGCCTCTGGATACGGGTTTGCACAGGTATTCCGAGGCTCCTAGGGCGAAACCTCGGGTGCGGTCATCCAGGACGGTGAGAAGCACAACCGGAATATCGCGAAGCTCGGGATCGCCTTTCAGTTGGGCCAAGACCTGCCAACCGTCCATCCCAGGCATCATGATGTCTAGGGTGATCACATCGGGATGCAGCGTACGGGCGAGTTGCAGGCCCTCTGCGCCGTCCTGGGCGACGGCGGCCCAAAAGCCCTCCTGAGCTAGCATTCGGGAGAGCCCTTCGCGCATGGCGGGGTCATCGTCGATGATGAGGATCTTCCGTTGGTGAGCGTCCGGGTGGATCAGCAGCTGGGAGGTTAGGATCGCATCTCGGGATTGGCCATTCTGTGGCACTCGGAGCGTAAAGATAGAGCCTTTACCGGCTTCGCTGGTGACCGTGAGTTCCCCGCCCAAGAGGGAAGTGAGTTTACGGCTGAGGGCCAGGCCCAGGCCCGTTCCGCCGAATCTGCGTGTGGTGCTTTCATCGGCCTGGGTGAATTCGTGAAAGACGCGTTGAATCTGCTCTTCGGTCATGCCGATTCCGGAATCCTGAATCGAGAAGACAACATATTTTTCATCCAGCGCCACTTGGAATGTGATCGTACCGTGTTCCGTGAATTTCGCCGCGTTGTTGAGCAGATTGTAAAGGATCTGCCGGAGCATCCGGAGATCGGTATGGATTCGAGAAATAGAGGGGTCAATCTCAATGATCATGCTGTTGTGATTCTTGGCAACCAGCGGTTGGACGGTGGTTTCAATGTCATGGAGGAAGGAGGGGAGGTCGCACTCTTCCATCGTGATGCTCATGCGGCCCGCCTCGATCTTGGAGAGATCGAGAATGTCATTGATGAGGGAAAGGAGATGCTTGCCTGCCGATTGAATTTTACCTAAGTCCGGGATGAGTTCGGCCATGCCGCGCTCCTGGACTTCGTCGCTAAGGAGTTCGCTATAGAGCAGAATGGCGTTGAGTGGCGTTCGTAGTTCGTGGCTCATGTTGGCCAGGAAAGTGCTCTTGGCTTTATTGGCTTCTTCGGCCTTCTCTTTGGCCGCCAGAAGTTGGGTGTTGGCCTTCATAAGCTGCTCGCTGCGCTGAGCGACCTGCTCCTCAAGGTGTTCCTGGTAATTCATCAAC
>JAUYES010000068.1 GCA_030691225.1 Holophaga sp.
GATCTGATCCCAGCGTTTGGGAATGCGGACCACACGGCGGAGGGACACCTGGTTTTTGGTCGCCAAGAATCGGGCGGTTACCCCATTGGTGGCGATCATGAATTCTTCGATGATTTCCTTAGCCCGATTTTGCTTTTCCGATTCCAGATCTTTGAGTTCATCGCCGATGAAAATAGGGCGCGCGTGGATCGTTTCCAGATCGAGCGCACCCTGGAGATGCCGCAGCGCTTTCAGCTTTTGGGCCATGTGATCCTGCAGCCGCAGGTTCTCCTCAAGGCCCGGGATGATTGCTGACTGAATCGGTTCGCTGCCATTTAGCCAGAGCGCCACATTGTTATAAGCCAGTTTGGCGTGATTGCGGACGATGGCTGGATAAAGGTCTGAACTTCGCAGCGAGCCGTCTTCCGTGAAGGTCATTTCGACCACCATGGCCAACCGATCCTCATCCTCGTTGAGTGAGGTAAAATTGGTCGACAGTTTGGTGGGAAGCATGGGAAATAGCTCCGCCACGGTGTAAACCGAGGTGGTGTTTTGCTGAGCATGATCATCGAGAGGTGTAGCTCGCTTTACGATCGCATCCACATCGGCGATAGCCACCCACACCGTCGTAGCTCCATCGGGCAGGACTTCTGCAACGGTAAGCTGATCCAGGTCCCGAGAGTCATCGTTATCGAGAGAGCACCAGATCCGGCTTCGAAGATCACGCATCGATGGCTCGGTGCACGGGGCGGGTCCGGTGATTTTTTCGAGTTGAGCGAGTGCTGGTTTTGAAAAATCGGGCGCCAATCCTTTTTCAAGCATGGCTTGGTGGGCGACCCTTTTTAATACGGCACGGTGCTGATGCTTTCCAGAATTTGTCATTTGGTTTCCTCATGTCGTAGTTTGTCGGTGGGATATACGACCTATTTTTTGTTTCGGATTGCCTGCAGGTCTTCGGGGCCAAGTAAAACCGCAATCCATCGCGTGCTCTCTCGGCTCTCAAAGGCAAACTTGAGGGTCATGCTGAGCGGAATGCAAAGCAGTGCTCCCACTGGGCCAAGCAGGCTTCCCCAAAAAATCAAAGACAGGAAGACGACCAAGGTCGATAGCCCTAGCTTTCGACCCATCAAACGTGTTTCGACCACAAAATCGAGAATGAAATTGACCAGCACAAAGCCCGCGCCCACCAGTGCGGCTTTCCAAAAACCCTGCTGAACCAGAGTCAAAAGGATTGCGGG
>JAUYES010000074.1 GCA_030691225.1 Holophaga sp.
GGCCCAGGGCCGCATGGCGTCCGTAGGATTCCCGAAGCTTGGGATCCAGTGCGGCCGAGATGCCTCCTTCCAGAACTCCGATCAGGGCCATATTCACTAGAATGCCCTTGGGCCCTATCTCCTTGGCCAATGCTTGGGTGAGACCCCAGAGCGCTGCTTGGCTGGCGGCATAGTGGGCGGGAGCTGGCACCGGCAGGATGCCATCCAGGGCAGAAACCAGCACCAGAGAACCCTTTGCTCCGCATCGGACCATTTCCTGGGCGCACTGAAGGCTGGCCCGACCATGAATGGCGTGCAATTGATCCCAGGCATCCGTTGAAATTGTTTCGAGCGCGGCGACGGGCGCAACACCGGCACAGTGGATCACGGTGTCAGGCAACCGTCCGTCTCGTTCGAGGGATACAAACAAGGCGGGCACCCCATCGGGGTCCCTCAGGTCCGTGCAATAACCCTGACAGCCCAGTTCCGCTTGCACGGAATCCGCCACATCTCGATTTCGGAAATAGGTGAAGGTAGCTGCGACACCTGCGTGGTGGATCTGCGCGAGAACCGCCCTGCCCAGGACTCCGCTGCCACCAAGAACAAGGACCTGGAGGCTCATTGCAGACTCCACAGGTAATCGAGGGCTTCGCGCAAGGCGCGGGCGAAAGCGATCAGTTCTTGCTGAGTTGTGGTGAAGGGTGGTTGAACGCGGATTACCTGCCACGCGTGTCCACAAACGTGGGTGAGGAAACCGGCTCGATAGAGCCGATGAACCGCAAGCATCCCGACGGCTGGATAGCCGCTCAGTTCCGGAAGTCCGAGGTAATCGAACTGGAAGTAAGGATGATCGGGTTGGGTCAATTCGATTCCCCACAGCAGGCCCTCGCCACGGATCGCTTTCACTAACGGTGAAGGTGCCACCCAGTGCTCTAACGCCTCGCGGAAAGCCTCTCCCTTGATGCAGATCTCTTCCAATAAGTTGTCATCCAGGCACTCCAAGGCCGCAAGGCTTGCCACGCAGGCCAGAGCGTTCCCGCTGAAGGTGGAGGCATGGGCTTCAGCCTTGTCCAGAGTGCCGTAGGCGTGGTCAAAAATGGGCCTGCGCGTCAGCATGGCCGAATGGGGGATGAGCCCACCTCCGAAGGACTTGCCGAGGGTGACGATATCTGGCCGACGCGGCCAATCTTCACTTGCGAGTAAGGACCCTGTGCGGCCGAGTCCGGTCTGAATTTCATCCGCGACCAGCAGTACCCCTCGCACTGCGGTTTCTCGGCAGAGGCATTCCAGGAACTCAGGAGGCAAGGGACGGACGCCTGACTCGACCTGGATCGGCTCCATCACGATGGCTGCGAGATTGGGATCCGCCAAAGCTTTAAGTAGGGGTTCAATCTCACCGAATGGGAGCGCCTCAACCCCAGGCAAATGGGGACCAAATCCATTCCGAAAGACACCTGGGTGCATCATGGCGACGCTCCCGAAGGTACAGCCGTGGTAAGCACCTGCTAGGCAGGCAATCCCAGTTCGGCCGGTAGCGGCTCTGGCCAATTTCAGGGCTGCCTCGACGGCCTCAGTTCCGCCGTTGGTGAAGAAGGCTGCGTCATAACCTGTCCGTTCGGAAAGAACCCTCGCCAGGGTTCCCGCGAAAGGGCTCAGGTTCGAGGTAAAGAAAGAAGGCGCGTCACCGTCGAGAAAAGTCCGGATGGCCGCCTCGATTCGAGGGGGACGGTGGCCGAAGGCCTGGGTACCCCATCCCGCAATGAAATCGAGGTACTCACGGCCATCAGCGTCAATGAGGTGTCCGTCGCGCACACCTACCATTCGGTAGGGTTCTTCACTTAACTCTGCCCTGGCGGCGACCAATGGGTTCACAAAGGCCCTGAAATCCTCGTAGCCCTGGAGCAGCGAGGCAACCATCACAGCCCACCGTCGAAGGCTAGACGGGCACCCGTCATAAAGGTGTTCTCCTCTGAGACTAGCCACGTCGCGAATGCAGCCGTCTCTTCCAGGGTGGCTAAACGCCCCAGCGGGCAGTGGGAGAGATACTCTTCACGGCGGTATTGGGGAAGTCGACCACTGAACCCCTCGGCCAGAAGTCCCGGTGCCAGGCAGTTCACTCGAATCCCGTAGCGACCCACCTCCCGAGCCAAAGCCCGTGTCAGTCCCTGTAGACCGGCCTTGGCAGCCGCATAGTGAACGGGAGTCTCCACCATTCGCTCACCCGTGATGGAGCCAATGTTCAGAATGTGACCAGATTTCGCACGGATCATGGGTTTCAATGCTGCCCGAGAGAAGAGGTACGCCCCCTTGAGGTGGGCATCTACCATGGCATCCCAGTCCTCCTCTTCCAGGAGTGCGATGGGAACAACCTGGGTCGGTCCCGCGTTGTTCACCAGCACATCCAAACCACCCCATGCCTGGGCCACCGAAGCCACCACTTCGTTGGCATGACTCGCGTCTGTCACAGACCCACGAAACACCAACGGCGAAGTCCCGACTTCCGTGAGCAGGCGTCGCGTCACCTCCGCGTCATCCTCTCGCTTCAAATAGGTGAAGGCCACTTGCGCCCCTGCTTTCGCAAAAGCGAGGCAAATGGCTCGTCCAAGATTTCTCGATCCGCCCGTGACCAAACAGCGCATTCCGGTGAGGCGCATTGGGAATGGATTTTCGACTGGGGGAATTTCAGGATCCTTCACATTGTCCTTTCCGGTTTGACGCAAGACCTGCCAGCAGTGGTGCTCAACCATCGTTTACATTCGCCCTACGAACGGATTTTAAAAATGAAGATTGATGAGTCCGGCTAGGTTCTCACGATTCATCCCGCCATGCTGTCCTTGGCGAAATCGATCGCCAAGGCCTGGCGATATCCTACTGGGTTGGTTCGCAATGCCACGTTTAGGGCCTCTCCATCAGGCCCAACGCATGGCATGCCCGCAACAATAGAATCCGGAGATGTCCGTCCTGTACATTGGCGCGCTGGCGGCAGAGCTCTCTCAGATTGGTCCAAATCAAGAAATGGTTGGAGGCAGTCCACCTCTCGACTTCGGCAGCCATGGGGTAGACGGTTTCAGGGGTCAACCCAGCGGTGGGGTAGTAGCTTCCTCCGAGTTCCCAAATGTCTTGGACAATGACTCCGTATTCCTTTGCCAGCCGATCCTGGGCCCAGGCTTTGCTCGTCGCGAGATCCTCAACGCTCCTGGGCAGACGCCACGCGGGCGCTGCCAGGAGCGCGCTGTTCCCAGTGAAGCCCTGGGCCGCAGGCAGGTCACGATCCTCAAGACCGATGTAGATCTCACCCTCATGCCGATAGAGCAACGCCACCGCGAGTGTATTGGTGCTTGCCTCTCCGGGGACCACGTATTCCAGAACACGCTCGGTCACGACCTTGGCCTGGGCATCTACTTCCTCGAAGCGGGTGGCATGCAGGTGCAGATAGTGGGGACTGCTCTCCTTTGAGACACATTCAAATGCTCGTCGAGTTGCACCCTTACTCCATGGATCCATCACCACCGAGGCTTTCGGAAGCGATGCGGGATTATCCTTCAGGGTGATTTCCTCGCCGATCCAGGCTCCTGGAGCAACTCCAAGGCGGAGCAGGAGTTCGTAGGTGTTTAGCTCTAGCCGCGCATCCGGAAGGCCGCCCACCTGGGCGGAGCGAAGCAGTTGCTGGGCCTCTATGGCGCGAACCCTCCCCGAGGTACTGAACCCGGAATGGTGGTCGATTTGCCCCTGCACGAAAACTGGCTCGGTCTCCACGAGCACCGATTGAACTTCCTCAAGAATGCCGCCAGGGGATGGGTAGTAGGTCGCCCCCTCCGTGAAGCCAAGGATCGCGCTGGGCGCAATGCCCGCTCGCTTCGCCAGCATGGCCTCCACCGTGAAGCCCATGGGCTGGTCGTTCTGGAGCACGGAAAGGGGTTCCGTGAGGTAGCCCGAGGGACGCCCCCCGTGAAGGGTTGTCGAGGCATGGGCCATGGTTCCCAGAATCGGCCTGGGATAGCTCATCCGAGCCAGGACAAAGAGCTCCTGGTTCTGGTGGAAGTAGGGGAGCACATCCAGGGTCCGATGAGGTCGGCTGACCAGATCAAAGACTTCTCCGCTTTCCTGATGGCGGAATGACTCCATGCGCAGGAATCCCAAGGGTTCAACCTCTCCTCCATTCCGGAAAGCCACACCTTCGCCAAGCGCGACCCGCTCCCCGGCAACGATGGTATTGGTGGGAGGAAACTCAAGCGCCTGCCCTTCGAGATCGCGAATCTCGCATTTCCCTTGCCACCGGTTCCGAATAATCCACGGATTGCGAAGGGGCGTGGAAGCCAGCATCCGCAGGCCCAGCCTAGCAAAGGCGTCCTGGAATTCTGCCTGGGTGAAGTAGCAGTATTCCTCCTTCACCTCCGCTATCCAGTCCCGCCGATAATCTTTCCGCAGGATGAATTCGGCGGCCATGCGCAGGGGAAGACGATAGCGCCGCCAACTGGGTCCTGGAGCGCCTTCCGCAACGCGTTCGTATCGAAATCCGGGAGCCTCTGAAAGACTCCGAAACTCAATTGCGAAGCGCTCGAAAAGCGATGCCGTGGAACAAGTCGCGGGGTCCTTGCTGTCATCCCCATCGTCCGCAGGCAGATCCAGGAATACATCACCGCCTTCAGGAGCTACAAAATCCCGCACGATGAGAACGCCACCTTCCTTTAACTGGCTGACCTGGGCTTCC
>JAUYES010000075.1 GCA_030691225.1 Holophaga sp.
CTCGCCTGGAACCCGGCACCGGCCGCGAAGCCGCAGCCGCCCTGGCCAGGCCTTTGGCTCAGATGCGCCCATGGTCAACCTCCCATCGCCCTCTCTCCGAACCCTGGGGGGCATCCGCTGCCCCTCAGGAAACCCTCACTATCAATCTGTTCAGCCTGTTCCGCCCTCGGCGCTGGCTGGTTCGCAACCAAAGCGGAGTCTCCCTTCCATCCTCAAAAGGTGGTTTCCTGGGCCCAGAAGGCACCCAGGAGCTGCTTCCAGGGGCTTGGGTGGGCCCTGGCCTGCTGGAAATCGAAGCGGTGGGCACCAACCTGCGGAGGCGCGTGAATGGGTTGATTCGTTGCCAGGAGAATCGAACCCTGACCGTCACCCTGACCGCGCAGGAATACGCCGCAGGTGTGATTGCCGCCGAAGTGCCGGGTGCCACCGAAGCGCGGCGCCTGGAGCTCGGCGCCGCCGTACTGCGCTTCCTGGCCCAAGGCCCCCGCCACGGTGGGGTGGATGTTTGTGATTCCACGCACTGTGCCTGGTTCATTGGCCGAGGCCCGCGGGTGGAATGGGTCAGCGCCACCTTCTCGACCCCTCGCCCATCCGAACAAGAGCCTCCCATCCTCCCCATCCCGGACTCTGAGTGGAAGGCCATGCAGGCATTGGCCCGCCATCCCGGCCCTAGCCAATGGAGCAGCCATTGCGGCGGGAATCCACTGAGCCCACATGCGCTGTGGGGCAACGGGAACCACGCCATTCATCCCTGCTCCCGACATACAGGAACGTCCTCCCATCCCTGGCAGCGCATCTGGAAGACCACGGACCTTGCCAAAGCCTTCGGCGCACCGGTAACCGCCCTTTCCGTAAAGATCACGGACGGCCTTTGGACGCTATCCATCACCGGCCCCCAAGGCACCCGCACCCTGCGCTACGACGATGCCCATCGTCGCCTCGCCACGGTTCTTGGCTGGGATGCCCTGCCGAGCCCTGCCGATGACATTTCGGAAGTGCCGGGAGGTTTCCGCGTTACGGGCGTCGGCTTTGGACACCGCGTGGGGCTTTGTTTGGGGGAGTGAAAACCGGGATCCATGAGTCTTGGCCCTTCATGGCATCCAGCACCTAGAGCCGAGGACCGGCAAGCCATGCTTGATGGTGATGGTTGGCCCAACGCAGAACCCCTTATCACCCCGGATTTTGCGTTTGATGCTGATTAAAAAACGGGCTCTTCGTGTTTGCAGAAGCAGAAAAGACGAAACACCAAGACACCAAGACGCCAAGCAAACCTTTGAACACCCAAGCGACAGGTCGCCGGATCCCGCCTAGCGGGATCTCCGCTGCCTTTGCAGCGGATCGTAT
>JAUYES010000077.1 GCA_030691225.1 Holophaga sp.
CACCAGAATCGAAAGCGCCGTGGTTCGCTCGGCCCCATACCGCATCACCAAGGGTCGGCTCACCACCGTGTACCCCGCCCAGGCAACCACCGCCACCATCACCAGCAGATCCCCTGCAACCCAATGCGGCGGCAACTCATTCCCGTGGCGCCCATTGAAGAGCACCACCACTCCCGAAAATGCCAGCAAAATACCGCTCACCTTCAGCACGCTGGGACGCTCCAAGCCTCGAATCCAGGCCAAGAGCAACACCACCGTCGGTGTTAAGGCATACAGCAGCGCGGCATGGGAAGGTAGCGTGAGCTTCAACCCCCAAAGAAATCCAATTTGATTCAAAAGCACGCCCAGGAACCCCGCCAACAGGAAACTACGTCGATCTGTCCGCAAGGCTTCCCGCAAGTCATAGTTCCGAAACCGCGCCAACAAAAGGAAAACCACTGCTGCAACAGAGAACCGAAAAAGCCCCAACACCAGCACCGGAAAGTGTGTTGTGGCGGCTTTGCCCAACAGAAAGGTACCTGCCGCCAGCAGCGTGTGCATCCCCATGGCCAGATAGAAGCTTCTCCGAGTCCACATTGCCTAAGTTTGGCAGACTGTCTTTCAGGAGTGTCACGGCGCCCATCCGCGCCATGCCATAATGCGGGCTTGGAGAAACCACGCATGGCCCCTCGCAAACAAACAACGACCCAAAAGCTATTGGATGGCACCCTTACAAAACCGGAGCCAGCCGCCATTCCCGCCCCCAAGAAAGCACCTAAGGCCACCCCCAAGACCGCCAAGGCGGCTCCCAAAAAAGCCTCTGTTCCTGAGCCCGAAGCCATTCCTGAAGCGGCAGTTGTTCCAGCGATCAAGTCGGCTCCGAAGGCTGCGGCAGGCCGAAAGAAGACCCCCCTCGCGATACCCGCTCCGGCCGAAAAAATCGCCGATTCAATCCCAACGCCCATAGCGCTGCCAACACCTGTGGCTATGGCTGCGCCAGCGCCTGTGGTGGCGGAAGGGTTCACCGATCACGCCCGCACCATCCTGGAAGCGATTTCCACGGGCAAGGCTGTCGAGTTCATTTTCAAGGATGGCGACAGCAATCCTCCCCGCACCTTCGAGGCCCGGCAGCTGGTCTTCGATATCTTCACGGGCGCTTGGTTTGCCTGGGGCTGGGATCGTCGCTACAACGCTGAGCGCCATCACCGTCTGGAACTCCTGGCCGAAATCAATATCGTGGAAGGCCCCGGTCGATCGGCCCAGGGACCCTTTGCCGATGGCACACCCGCTAATCAGATCGGCGGCTGGCGCGGAGGCGAGCCCATTCCCGTCAAGGCCGTGCTCCAGAAACAGTGGATCTTCGCGGTAAAGCAGTCCCCAGCGCCATTTCCTGATTTTTTAATCGAAGACATCGAGGACGGTAAGGCCCAGATCAGCTTCACCGCCACCGATCTGCGCGCCATCGCTCGCTGGTGCATGCAGTTTGGCGATGGCATCCTCGTGCAGGAGCCTCAGCGTCTCGTGGACCGCATTAAACAGGTTGGTGTTGCATGGGCAGGCAAGATGGCTACCCCTCCCGCCGCCCCCCAGGCCAAGCCCCAGCCCAGCAGGCATGAGCCGAAACACGAAAGCAAGCATGAAGCCAAGCAAGAAGCGAGGCCTGAACCCAAACCCGAAGCCAAACATGAAGCGCGTCGACCAGAGCCCCCTCGCAAGGAGGTGCGCGAACACCGCGATGCTCGGGAAAGCGAAGCTCCCAAGGCAGCCAAACCTGGTCGCATCGAAGTCCGCATCGAACGTCTCTAGTCGTTTCCAAACAAGCAAAAGGGCCTCCCAACGGAGGCCCTTTTGCTTGTTTGAAATAATCAGATCGTCCCGAGGCTCTTGCCCGCGCAACGGAGATCGTTGCAGGCGCGGACAACCCGATCGGCCATGCTCTGCTCGGACTTCTTCATGTAGGTGCGCGGATCGTAGACCTTCTTGTTTCCGACTTCGGCATCAACCTTCAAAACACCATCGTAGTTCTTGAACATGTGATCAGCGATGGCGCGGGTGAAGGCGTACTGGGTGTCGGTGTCGATGTTCATCTTGATGACGCCGTAATCCAGGGTTTCGTGGATTTCTTCGAGGGTGGATCCGGAACCACCGTGGAAGACCAGCAGTGACTGTTCGCCGCCGCAGGCAGCGGCAATGGCGGCCTGACCATCGCGCAGGATGGCGGGCTTCAACACGACGTTGCCCGGCTTGTAGACCCCGTGCACGTTGCCGAAGGTAGCAGCCAACATGTACTGCCCCAGGGGCGCCAGAGTCTTATGAACGGCGACCATGTCTTCGGGTGTGGTGTAGAGCTTTTCTTTGCCCAGATGGCTGGTGTCATGGCCATCTTCTTCGCCGCCCACCACACCGATTTCGACTTCGAGAATAATTTCGCTGGCCGCGCAGCGCTTCAGCAACTCAGCAGACTTGGCGATGTTATCGGCCAAGGTCAATTCGCTGCCATCGAACATGTGAGCATTGTAGAGATTAGGCAGCCCGGCCGCTCGGCGCCGCTCGGTTTCCTGAATCAGGGGCAACACAAAGGTCTCAAGGTATTTGGGATGGCAATGATCCGTGTGCAGCGCGACGTTCACACCATATTGAGCGGCCATATAGCGAACGTAGTCAGCCAGGGCAATGCCGCCGGCCGCCATGCTTTTAACGCCCAGACCCGACAGGAATTCCGCACCACCCGTGGAAACCTGGATGATGCCATCGGAGTTGGCCGTCTTGAGCCCCAGCAGCACAGCATTGGCGGTTTCGGTCGAGGTGACATTAAAAGCGGGATAGGCGTAATGCTCCTGCTTGGCAACGTCGAGCATCTTGCGATATTGGCTTGGATTCACAACGGGCATGACAACCTCCTGTAGGGCAGTGTTCCAGGCTATCGAGGCCTAGACCTGGATGCAAAATAAGATCTTCGTCCTGGCCTTAAAGGCCTGAAATCACATGGCCCCGAAGGCCCGATGTTCCTAGAGTAGCGAAGATGCATTCCACAAGCGGTTCGGGTCGCGCGGAGGTTCTGGGACGCCTCCTCAACTTCTGCCAGGATGATGTTTGGGGAACCTGCCATGAAAATTGCCGCCATTGATGTTGGTTCCAACTCCATCCATTTGGTGGTGGTCGAGGCGGATTCCGTAGGGAATCAGCGAGTGCTGGCCCGAGAAAAAACCATGGTCCGGCTGGCCAAGGGCATCGCCAAGACCGGTGAAATTGCCCCCGACGCCTTTCAGGCGGGCCTCGAAACCTTGGCGCTTATGGCGGAAATCACCCGCGGTTTCAAGTGCGACACCATCATCGCCTACGGCACAACCGCCCTGCGGGAAGCTGGCAATGCAGGGCGTTTCAGTGAAGAAGCCGCACATCTCGGCATCCAGATCCGAGTCATTTCGGGTGAAGAGGAAGCCCGCCTCATTCATCTTGCCGTGAGTCACGCCATTCCGTTTCCCGATGAACCGGCGGTGCTGGTGGATATCGGCGGCGGCAGCACGGAATTGACCTGGGTGCATGGAGAGCGGGTGCTCGCCAGCACCAGCCTTCCTTGGGGTCTGCAGCGGCTGGCGGACGCCATTCCCACCTCCAACCCACCCACGCCCGATGACATGGCCCGCTTGGGGAAGTTCATCAACAAGATTCTTAAAAAGGCGGGCAAAACCCTGCCCAGAGAATTGCCCTCGACGGCCATCGTGCTGGGCACTTCGGGCACTCTGCTCGATCTAGCCAAGGGCACCGGAGAAGCCACGGCCTTCACCCGGGAGGAACTGCTTCGCTTTGAACGTAAGCTCTGGCGCGCCACGGCCCAGGATCGAATCACGAACCTGCTGGTGGATCCCAAACGCGCCGAGGTGCTCCACGTGGGCGCCTCGTGGGCCGTAGGAATTCTGCGGTGGCTCGATGCAAGCCAGGTTCGCTGCCTCCCCGTTGGTCTGCGCGAAGGCATGATCTGGGAAGCCCTGCGCCATGGCGGCATGGTCCTACCCGCCTTGCCGGACCGGCGGCGGCGGTCTGTGGATGCCTTAGCGGAACGTTTGGATCCAGATCCAGGGCATAGTCGCCATGTCCAGCTCTTGGCCGACCAACTCTTCCTGGATCTTCGCCCCGCCTTCGAGCTGGGTGAAACCGAGCGAGAATTGCTGGGTTACAGCGCACGGCTTCACGATATTGGCCTCAGCATCAGCGAAAAGGGGCACCAGAAGCACGGCGCCTACCTGATTCAGAACGCCAGCCTGGGCGGGTTCTGGCCCAAGGAGTGTGAACTCATTAGCCAAATTGTGCGGTTCCATCGTGGCAAGGCTCCGGATACGCGCAAGCACGAGGCCTTTGGCCTTTTAGCGCCTTGGCATCGCCACGTGGTGGAGAAATTGGCCGCCATTCTACGAGTGGCCGATGCCCTGGATCGCCGCCGACGGCAGTGCGTGCGAGAGGTTCGGCTGGAAATCGAAGCGGAGGAAGCCCGCCTAATCATTCACGGTTCTGGTGATCTTCGCCCCGAATTAGAAGCCCTGCAGGAGAAAGGAAAGCTCCTCTTTCATCTCCTGGATCTGCCCGTAAAAATCGCCATCGTCGAAAGATCCTCGTAGCCATTCGTGTGAAGACCAAAGACGCAGCAAGCCTGGGTTTATAGCAGATCAGGAAAAGAGCGGGCCAGCGCTGGGTTTCAAGCCTAGGTAGTCGTAGGCGGCATCGGTGGCACGGCGACCTTGGGGCGTGCGGTCCTGAAAACCGATCTGCATGAGGTAGGGTTCCACCAAATCTTCTAGGGCATCGCCTTCCACTTCCCCGAGCGCCGCGGCCAGGGTGCGAACCCCCACGGGGCCGCCCTTGAACTTGCCGCAAAGGGCTTCCAGGTAGGCGCGATCGAGCCCATCCAGGCCCAAATCATCCACCTCGTGCAGGTGCAGGCAGGCCTCGGCGATTTCGGGGGTGATGACCCCCTGCCCCTTCACCTCCGCATAATCCCGGCAGCGGCGGAGCAAACGATTCACGATACGCGGGGTGCCACGGCTGCGCCGGGCGATGGCTTCGGCACCTTCCGGTGCCATTTCGACACCCAGCACCCGGGCGCTGCGATTGGCGATGATGCCAAGTTCGGCGCGGGTGTAGTATTCCAACCGATGCACCATACCGAAGCGATCGTGCAGCGGCTTGGTGATGAGCCCAGCGCGCGTGGTGGCGCCCACCAGGGTAAAGGCTCGCAGATCCACCTTCAGGGTCTGGGCGCTGGGGCCTTGGCCGATGAGGATGTCGAGTTTTCGATCCTCCATCGCCGAATAAAGCATCTCCTCGATGGCCGGAGGCAATCGGTGGATCTCGTCGATGAAAAGAAATTCACCCTCATCGAGGTTCGTCAGGATCGCGGCCAGGTCACCCTTTTTCTCCAACGCAGGCGCCTGGATCACCTTGCAAGGAGCTCCCATTTCGTTGGCCAGCACATGGGCCAGGGTGGTCTTGCCCAGGCCTGGAGGCCCAAACAGCAGCACGTGATCCAGCACTTCGCTTCGCTTTAAGGCTGCTTTGAGGGCAATTTCCAGCCGAGCCTTCACCTTTTCTTGCCCAATGTATTCCGTCAGCCGCTGAGGGCGCAGTGAGTAATCAAAGGGTTCTTCCCGCTCGGCGGGGTCTAGATCGGGGTTGCGTTGGAAGTCCATGGAGTTCATTCCCGCATGAGGGCGGGCTTGTGTCCAGCCCTAGAGGCGCTACCTTGGTAAGCATCAGGAATCCCATGACCATTCCGCAGCTTAAATTCTGGATATCCATATATAACCAAGGGGCCCACCGTGGCTGAGCGATTTTCACTTTCCATTCGGGATCGCCATGGATTTGAGCGATCCATCCCCATTAATCGTACGGTCACCCTGGGGCGGCAAAACCAGTGTGAGATTGTGCTTTCCGATAGCATGGTCAGCCGCAATCACTTGCGCATCGAGGAAGTTGATGGCGAGTGGTGGGCAGAAGATCTTGGCAGCTCCCATGGCAGTTATTTCCGGGAAGCCCGCCTAACCCGTCTCAAATGGGAGCCCGGCTCCACCGTTCGATTGGCAGATGGTGCCTACTACCTGACACTGCGCTCCGAAGCCGCCCTGGCTCCTGAAGTCAATCTCCAGGCCATTCTCCAAACCGCTCACCTCCTCACGGGACAAGTGGAACTGGATGATCTGCTGGAGCAGACCCTGGAACGCCTCTTGAGTCTTTCCAACACGGATCGCGGTTTCATCATGCTGCCTGAATCCGGGGATCTGGTCGTCAAAGTGGCTCGCAACCTCAGCCCCCAATTGGAAAAAGACATCCACCTGTCCATGTCCAGTGTCCGCCGGGTGTTCGAAAAGGGCGATCCCATCTGGATCCACAACGTGGCCTCCGACGAAAAGCTGATGGCCCAGCAATCCATCATGGATCTCCAGCTCAAGACCATCCTGTGCCTGCCCCTCATGGTTCAGGGTGAATGCATCGGCGTAGCCTACCTCGATAGCCGTCGCATTGTGACCGAGCCCGTGGATCGCGCCACCTTCGAGGCCATTGTCTCGCTTTGCGCCATCGCCATCGAGCGCACGCGGCTTTCCGAAGACAACCTGCGCAACCAGGTGCTGGCCACCGTGGGCCAAGTAGCCAGTTCCATCGTCCATGATTTCAAAAACGCCCTATTTGTTATCGCTGGCCATGCCCAGTTGATGCAGACCACCACTCAGGACGAGAAATCCCACCATCACCTTGCCCAAATTCTCGGGGCCGTGGATCGCCTTTCACAGCTCAGCGGCGATGTGCTCGACTATTCAAAGGTGCGCGAACCGAATCGTGAAGACGTGGATCTCCACGAGTACATCAACGATCTGTTGGAGCCTCATCTCACTCGGGCCAGCGAGTTGGGTGCGTCCATTCGCTGCGAGGGCCCCGCCTGTAAAGCCAGCATCGATCGCTTCCGCTTTGCCCGGGTGGTCGAAAACCTACTAGCCAATAGCCTGGATGCCATTAATGGGCGGGAAGGTGGCGAAGTGGTGGTCCACTGGGCTCCGGGCACGAATGATCTGCGAATCACCATACAAGACAACGGTAAGGGCATTCCCCGCAAGGTCCTGAAACGCATCTTCGAACCCTTTTTCAGCCATGGAAAAAACAAAGGGACCGGCCTTGGCATGCCCACCGTCAAAAAAATCATCGAGGAACATGGTGGTTCTCTCGAGGTTCAGAGCGAAGAGGAACAAGGCACCTCGGTGATCATCTGGATTCCCGATGGCGATAATCAGACCAAGAAGGAAGACACCACGGGTCGTATCCGCATTCTGAATCAGGGCAATCAATGATCCGCGTTGGACAAGGTTTCGATGTTCATCGCTTTGCCCAACCCGAGGACGGGCGGCCCCTGATCCTGATGGGCCTGCCCATTCCTCACGACCGCGGCCTTCTCGGTCACAGCGATGCCGATGTCATGGTCCACGCCCTGATGGATGCCCTACTCGGCGCCGCTGGCCTGGGGGATATTGGCCAGCATTTCCCAGATACAGATCCGAATTACAAAGGTGCCGATTCCGCCGTTCTGCTGCAACGCGTCATGGTCAGCCTGAAGGAACGAGGCTGGCGAGTGGGCAATGCCGATGTGCTTCTGATCGGTGAACGCCCCAAAATCGGTCCTCACCGCGAAGCCATGCGGGAACGCATCGCACCCTTGCTCGGGGTGGAAATCGAGGCTCTGAATGTTAAGGCCACCACCACTGAGAAACTGGGCTTCACCGGGCGGGGCGAAGGTTTGGCCGCCCAGGCGGTGGTATTACTCGAACGGGCTTGAAGGCCTAAGGCCTTGCGGCCCATTTGCTTCAAAGACACCGGCACAGCGAGTGCCGCATCGATCACAGGTGCCAGGGTTGTTCCAATTCCATTCGGATAACGCGTAGCGATCGCGGTCGATCAGCAACTGTCCGCAATGGTGACAGAAGGTGTTGCCACCTTCTGGGCAGTGAACATTTCCCACGTAGACATGACGAAGACCATTCTTCTTCGCGATGCGCCGAGCATCCACAAGGGCAGTCAGGGAAGTCGCTGGGGCCTCTGGCATCTTCCAATCCGGGTGAAACGCCGAGAAATGCAGCGGTACTTCCGGCCCGAGGTTTTCCACGATCCATTGGGTAAGGCTTTCCAATTCGCGCGCAGAGTCGTTTTCACCGGGAATCAATAAGGTTGTGATTTCCAGCCAGGTGGGAGTTTCGTGATGAATGTAGCTGAGCGTTTCCAACACCGGCTGCAGATGGCCGCCACAAAGCCGCTGATAGAAGGCCTCCGAAAAAGCCTTCAGGTCAATGTTGGCGGCATCCATCTGCTGGTAGAACTCGGCGCGGGGCTCGGCGCATTGATACCCAGCCGACACGGCCACGGTATGCAATCCAAAGGCTCGACAGGCCTTGGCGCTATCCACGGCGTACTCGTGGAAGATGACCGGATCGTTGTAGGTAAAGGCCACGCTGCGGCAGTTGGTCCGTAGGGCAAGCCGGGCGATGGCGTCCGGACTGACGGGATCCTGG
>JAUYES010000082.1 GCA_030691225.1 Holophaga sp.
CAGGATCGCGGGATCAAAGTACGCCGGATGATTGGGCAGCAGCAGAATACCGGTCTTGCCCTTAGCCAGAATGGCATCGAGCCCTTCGATGCGGACCCGGTAGCGAAGGTTAAGGAGCGTGCGGCCACAGAATGCGAGGAAGCCGCCCTTCATGCCTGCACCTGGAGAAACGCGAAGCGCTTGCGATGAGGTTGGTCAATGGCGTAGAAATGGCTGCGCACGGAAGGAACTCCTGGTGGTTGGTAGAAGGCCCGATTATACCGATCAGATTTCGGCTGCCAGCCACTTCTTCTTGTCTTCCTTTTTACCCACAACCTCCAGAAACAAGCTGAGCCAGTGCCCTTAGTTGGAGTCTTTCTTGTCAGCATCTTTTCTTCTTTTATCGGTGTCCATCGGTGTTCATCGGTGAAAAAAATCATTTTTTTTGGATCAATCGAAGCGAAGAAAAGCAAATTCGCCACCGATGAACACAGATGAACACTGATAAAAAATGGCTCTAGCCAATCGTGGCTTCCGAACCAGGAGTGAGCGAAAAGCTCCGAGAGACTTGCTTTGTTTCCGCTGTGTTCCCTGCTATCACAGTCGAATGTCTATTCAGCCTCTCCGCGTCGCACTCCTGGTTCTCACCCTGATTTCAGCCTCAGTGGCTGGTCGCACCGCACCACCAGGCAAATCCTCCTATAGCCCAGCGGCGCAGGCGCTCATCGATCAGGCCTTCGCAGATCTCGATCCCGCCAAGCCGGAGATCGATGTCCACGTGCATGCGCTGGGGCTGGAGCAATGCGGTAACGGGGCCTTCGTGAATCCCGAGAAGTTCAGTGCCTGGTATCCCCGGAAACGTCTGGAGACCGGCTTGTATCTCAAGGCAACCGGCGTTAAGGATATGGCCCACTTCGATCGGGACTACGTTAAGGTCCTGGTGGCGCGCGCTCGGGCTTTCCCACGGCCGCTCCGGATCTACCTGCTGGCCTTTGACCGCGCTCACCACGCGGACGGTACGCCGGATTTACGGCACACTGAATTTTATGTTCCCAACGCCTATGTGTTGAAGTTGGCCCGTGAGCATCCCGATCTTTTCGTGCCTGTGGTGTCGGTGCATCCGGCCCGGCCCGATGCGATTCAGGAGTTAGAAGCCTGCGCCGCCCAGGGTGCGCGAATGGTCAAGTGGTTGCCCAATGCCCAAGCCATCGATCCTGCCGATCCTCGCTACGAAGCCTTCTACCGCCGCATGAAAGCACTCGGCATGGTGTTGTTGACCCATGCCGGCGAGGAAAAGGCGGTGGCCGTAAAGGGTGCCCAGGCCATGGGCAATCCCTTGCGCTTGCGTCGGCCGTTGGATTTGGGGGTCATGGTCATCGTGGCTCATTGTGCGAGTCTCGGGCGAAATGTGGATCTGGACCACCCGGGAAAAACCGCCACCAATTTCGATCTGTTCCTGCGCCTCATGGACACCTCGCGATACCGAGGCCTTCTGTTCGGCGATCTCTCCGCTATGACTCAAGTGAATCGTTTGCCTGGGCCCCTGCGGGAGATCCTGGCTCGGCCGGATTATGAGGGTCGCTTGATCAATGGCAGCGACTATCCCCTGCCCGGGGTGGATCTGGTGATCTGGACCCGTAAGCTGGTGCAGATGCGCATGATCACTCCGGCCGAGCGACGCGCCCTCAACGAAATTTGGAAGGACAACCCGCTGCTGTTTGATTTTGTGCTCAAGCGGACCCTGAGGGACCCGAAAAGCGGGCGCAAGCTGCCGACCAGTGCCTTTCTGGTT
>JAUYES010000092.1 GCA_030691225.1 Holophaga sp.
CGAAATGGCATGCCTGATCATCCACCGGAAAAGGGCGACGGATCGGGCTTGCGTGGTTCAGGCTATCCCCAGGTGATAGTTAGCTTTCCGCTCAGGAGCGCGACCATGGCGCCCCATTCCACGCGGGCGGCTTCCTCGTAGCGCCCACCTTCCAGGCGGAGCAACACCGCAACTCGCTCATCAGGATTCATGATGAGGTATTCTGAGATTCCGGCAGCCTCGTATGCCCACCGTTTGTGCGTCCAGTCCTTCTGTGCCGTGCCTGGGCTCAGGATCTCCACGACAAGATCAGGCGAACCTTCAATGCCTCGTGGTGTTTTTTTTGCAGGATCACACACAACCATAATGTCGGGAATGAACACGCCGGACTCAAGGTAGAGGTCTACAGGCGCGTGGAACATCTCGCATTCCCCACTCCCACCTTTTCGCTTGGCTTCGTCCAGAGCAGCGTCAATCGCACGCTCTAAGCCATGGCTGATCTGATAGTGCTCCAGGGAAGGCGATGGAGTCATGTCATAGGCAACCCCATTGATTAGCTCCCAGCGCCCTTCCCAGGTCTTCCAATCTTCAATGGTGTATCCAGGGTGTTTGAGTTGTGGAAGGCTCATCGGCGGTCCTCCAGAATGATTTTGACAGCAGCGGGACCGACTTCCTGCACGGTTTCTGGATGGGGTAATTAAACAAGCTCGTAATCAGAATGGCCTAGTGTCGCAATCGCCAAAGATCCATGGCAATCACCACGCCCATCAGGGAGATGAGTAAGAAGAACCCGGCGGTTAGGATGTTTTCCTTGATCTTGATGCTCAAATCCTTCCGGCGCAGTTTCTCGAAAGTAAGGATGGCCATGTGGCCACCGTCCAGGAAGGGAATGGGTAGGGCGTTCAGCACCGCGAGGTTGATGGAAATCAGGGCGCATAGGTATAGAAAGTTCTCCCAGCCGGCCTTGGCGGCGTCGCTACCGGCCTTGGCGATGGCGATGGGGCCGCCGACTTCTTTGTAATTGGCCTGAAAGGACACGAGCTTTCCGAAACTCTTGGTGATCATCCAAGTTATTTCGCCCGTTCTCACGGTGCCAGCGGCGATACCTCGGCCGAGGTCCCGAAAGGTGATGGGTTTGCGATCGAAGGCCATCTTAGGGCTTCCCCACATGATCCCCACCTTGCCCAGCCCGCCATCATTGCGGGGGGTGACCATGAATTCCATGGCTTGACCGCCACGCTCCACTTGGAATTTTAAGGGGCTGCCGGCACGCTTTTGTATGTAGGGCGTGGCCTCGTTAGGGTCGTTACCGGGGAATTTAAGGTCGCCCAGGGCGCGTATTTCATCGCCAGCCTTCAGGCCAGCCTGGCTCGCGGGCATACCACTGATCACATCGGACACTGGCATCGGTCCGGGAAGAAAACGCGCCGTCGCACGCGATTGGTCCACTCCCAGGACGCAAAGCAGAATCAGCGCCGTGGCAAAGTTGGCCAAAATGCCGCCGGAATAGAACAGCATGCGCTTGCCGAAGGGCTGGCTGAGAAAGCCGTGGGGATCTTCCGCATCGGGCTCCTCGGGGTTGTAGCCGGAAAGCTTGACGTAGCCACCCAAGGGAAAGGCCGAAAGCCGCACATCCGTTTCCCGCCAACGGAACCCCACCAGGCGAGGCCCAAAGCCCAGGGAAAACGTTTCGACCGGCATCCCCATGCGCTTGGCCATAAGGAAATGACCCAGTTCATGCAGAAAGATAAGTCCGGCGATCATCACCACCGCCCCCAGGATGCCCACGGCCTTGGGAGAAAGTGCAAATACAGCAAGGGCGGGCGCGGCGTAAAGTAATCGCTTCATGCAGATCCTTGGATGCGAAAGGCCCGCCAAGGGAGGCGGGCGGCCCTGCAGGATATCAGGAGATCGACCGATTCGAAGGCCCCAGAGGGCGACCCCGATCAGCAGCAGCGGGCTTGGATGATAGACTTTCTGTTTCGGTTTATCCATGGTTCGTGAACTTGATTCCTGGGAGTGCCTTGCCCTGATGCTTACTCGTTCTCTCTTTTTCGCGACGGCTACAGCTCTGGTCGCCCAGGCACCCATTGCCCAAGATGGCGCAGTGGCCCTGAAGCAGCGCTGGTTGGCCGAAGTTGTGGGTGCCGCTGAACCAAGCCTGTCGACACCCATCGCCTGGGAAGCGGGAAGTTTTACTTCATTAAGACACCATGAGGCCTGGATGCCTTTGGTGGATGGCGAAGGCCTCGGCACGGCCCTTCGCGGCACCGGGCTCACCTTCGCGGGAGGTTGGGCCAAGAATGGTTGGACCATTCAGGGCCGAGCCCTGGCATTCAAGGAATACGAGACAAATGCCTCGCGCCTTCGGATTCATGAATTCGAACTCAGTCGCCGAACTCGCAACGGATGGCAATTTGGGATTAAGCAAGGCCCCATGGACTGGGGCTATGGTATGGCCGGTGGTTACCTCATGGGTGCCAGCCATTTACCCTTTGCCCGCCTCTTTTTGGAAACCCCGAAAAGAGCCCTTTCAGTATTCGGGATTTCTCTTGGTCGCTGGCAGGTTCAGACCTTTCTCGGCCGACTGGAATGGGAGC
>JAUYES010000095.1 GCA_030691225.1 Holophaga sp.
ACCGATTCGGAAATGAAAAGATCAAAATTTTGTCGAGAATTGTTCCACCATTCGTGAGTGATTTGTTGATGAGCGGCTAAAACAAGATCACGACTAGGATTTGCGGCAAGATAACTGATAACGGTTGTTTCCAGATAAACAGAAGACATGCTTCAACTCCGTTTTTGTGGTTTTTTCATTGAGGGATTGAGTTTTTTCTTCACGGCGGGGCTGGGGTTAAAGGTGACCATCTTTTGAGCGTGGCGGCGAACCTTTTTGCCTGAGGGAAGGGTGATAACCCTGGCTTTTTGCTTTATGATGCCGAACACACCGAAGCGGCGGAGCTCGATTCTGGAACCCGATATCAGGGCGTTGACGATCTCATCGAGGAGTATTTGAACCAGCCGGGCGGCGGCGTTCAAAGAGAGGTTGAACTCAGGCGCTATCTTTTTGGCCAGGTCTTCTTTGATCACGAA
Organism: Holophaga sp.; assembly: GCA_030691225.1. Classification (GTDB taxonomy): domain Bacteria; phylum Acidobacteriota; class Holophagae; order Holophagales; family Holophagaceae; genus JAYREN01. The sequence goes on from JAUYES010000095.1 coordinate 456, forward strand.
AGTTAGTGGGTGTCGATCCACGTTTGGATCAGGGTAGCCAGGTCGGCGGTGTCTTTGGCGCTGAGGTGTTCGAGTTGCTTGAAGAGGAAGGCCAGGTCAGAGGTTGAGCCTGTGGCGGAAGTCATGGCTGTATTCACGTCGGCGGCCATGATGGTCGTTCGGCCTTCCTGTTTGGCGTTTGCTTCCGCTGCCTTAACAATGCCTGTGGATAAGGTGTTGAGCTGGTCCAGAAAGCAGGATACCGCGTCAACGCCCACTCGCAAGGTGGAGTTGGCTTTGAAGAAGGCTTCTACCGTGTTTGGTTTTGTTATCCCTGGGCTTGGCATCGTCAGACAATATAGCGGAATTCGGTGAATTATGCCGTTTTGGCTTCGCCAATTCGGCAGATTCCGGGGGAATTGGCTGGGGGAAGGGGTTTCTAGGAAAAGGTGAGGTGTAAGTGTTGATTTAATCGGTGGTTATGGTTCCGCGGCCCGTTGTATTTGTGGTTTGGTGCGGGGGTGCGGTTTGATATAGGTTCGATTGGGTTTGTTTAGGATGGGAGAGAAGTCTTTGCAGAGCTGGCGATGACCAGATCCGGGATTAACTGCCGATCTGGAGTTTCTTTCCTGCGAAGGCTTGCATCTGAGGAATCGAGAGCGACGCGGCGGACCGGGAAATCATCCGGAAGCGGTTCCTTGATGGCTTGGCTTCTGGTTCTCCTAAACTTGGAAAGGGCAGACGGTAGCCTTCCTTCCCCGGCGGAGCCGCCCATCGTCACCCTTGCTGCGATGGGCGGTTCCAGAGGGGGAGGAAGGCGGTGATTGCTTTTGCCCCCCTTCCCGGTGGTGAGCCCGGAGGGCGTTGGTTCCCCTAGCCGGAGGCGCGACAACGGGCAACTGCC
>JAUYES010000096.1 GCA_030691225.1 Holophaga sp.
CAACATGAGCCACGAACTGCGCACACCGCTGAATGCGATTCTTGGATTTGCCCAGATTCTGGAATGCGGGCCGCCCGCACCCACCGCCGATCAGAAGGCCAGCATCGAGCAGGTGCTCAAGGCCGGGTGGTACCTGCTGGATCTCGTCAACGAGATCCTGGACCTCGCCAAGATCGATGCGGGCAAGGTATCGCTGTCCCTGGAGCCCACGTCCATCGCAGACATCCTACGCGATGGTCGCGAGCTATTGGAAGCCAAGGCCCAATCCCGCGCCATCCATCTGGGCTTTCCGACGGCTCCTATTCCCGATTTTGTGCAGGCCGACCCCATCCGGTTGAAACAGATTTTCGTCAACCTGCTTTCCAATGCCATCAAGTTCAACCGGGTTGGCGGCACCGTGGAAGTGACCTGCACGCCCCGTACCCCCGAACGCATTCGCATATGCGTGCAGGACACTGGCATGGGCTTATCTCCAGAGCAGCTATCGCACCTCTTCCAGCCCTTCAATCGACTCGGCCAAAAGGAAGATGTTGTCGAAGGCACCGGCGTGGGGCTGGTGGTATCCAAACGGCTGGTGGAATTGATGGGCGGAACCATCGGCGTGGAAAGCACCGTAGGTAAAGGATGCACTTTTTGGATTGAACTCGATCGGGCAGGCCAGCCCCAGCTCCCCACCCCTACCCCCACTACCAAATCCAACCTGCCGAGCAAAAAATTAGTTCAGCAGGAACTGCCTATAAAAACGGTGCTGTACGTCGAAGACAACGCAGCCAATCTGCAGTTGGTGGAAGGCATTCTGGCACGCCGACCCGACCTTCGCTTGCTGAGCGCTCGGGATGGCCAAAGCGGCATCGATCGCGCACGGGACTCCATGCCCGATGTCATTTTGATGGATATCAGTCTGCCTGGCATAAATGGTATCGAAGCGCTAAAAATCCTAAGGCTGGACCCCGCCACCGCCTCGATTCCCATCGTTGCCATCAGTGCTCACGCTTCTCCCCACGATATCGAGAAAGCCATGAAGGCTGGGTTCTTCCACTATCTGACCAAGCCCGTCAAGGTGCGCGAACTCATGGACACTCTGGACGCCGCCCTCATGCATCAGGAACCAAAGCACACTATTCCATCCGAGGCGGGAAACACATGACGGACAGCCCGGAACATGCCGATGCTCCATCGGCGGCTACCGCCCTGCGCCTGCAGGCCGAGGCCGCCATTCGCTTGAAATTGACCCAACCGGGCCAATGCCTGGAAGCGATTTCTCCCGAGGCAGCCCTTGAGATCCTGCACGAATTGCAGGTGCATCAGATCGAACTGGAGATGCAAAACGAAGAGCTTCGAAAAAGACAGGAGGAGCTCGATCTGGCGTTGGAAAGGTACTTCAATCTCTATGAATTTGCACCCGTAGGCTACTGCACCCTTAGCGAGCAGGGGCTCATTTTGAAGGCCAACCTGACCGTTTCCGAACTATTGGGCGCCGTGCGCAGCTCGTTTATTCACCAGCGAATCTCCACGTTCATTCATCCCAAGGATCAGGACATCTATTACCGACATCGCCTACAACTCTTTGAAACAGATGAACCCCAAAGCTTTGAACTTCGGATGCTGAAACGCGATGGCACCCATTTCTGGGCCCACATGGCGACGTCCATTGCACAGGGAAGCGCAGATGCCACCGAATGCCGAGTGGTGCTGAGCGATATCACCGTGCGAAAACAGGCCGAGGAGAAGGCACGTCACCTGGAAGACCTGCTCCAACAAGCTCAAAAAATGGAAAGCTTGGGGGTGCTGGCCGGAGGGGTGGCCCACGATATGAATAATGTGCTAGGCGCCATTCTTGGACTCGCCTCGGCCAACATCGAGGCGCTTTCCGCGGGCAGCCCTCCCCACAAAGCCTTTGAGACCATCATCCGCGCCGCCGAACGCGGCGGAAAAACCGTAAAGAGTCTGCTGAACTTTGCGCGCCTGACCCCTGCCGAGGAACACGTTCTCGATATGAACGCCATCCTGCAGGAAGAAGCCAAACTACTGGAGCGCACCACGCTCGCCAAGGTCCGCTTGGAAATGGACCTAGCGAAGGATCTACAGGTCATGTTGGGAGATGCCAGTGCGCTGTCCCATGCCGTGATGAATCTCTGCGTAAACGCGGTGGATGCCATGCCACCCAACGGAACGTTGACGTTGCGAACCCGGAATATCGATCCGGATTGGATTGAAGTGGAAGTGGAAGACACCGGGCCGGGTATGTCCAAAGAAGTGCTGGAGCGGGCCATGGAGCCCTTCTTCACCACGAAAGAAACGGGCAAAGGCACCGGCTTGGGCCTCTCGATCGTCTACGGCACCGTAAAGGCTCACCGAGGCCTGATGGCAATCCACAGCGAACTTGGCCAAGGCACCCGTGTTCAACTGCAATTCCCGACCTGCGCACCGGCTATGCCCAAAGAGCCCAGCCAGCAGTCTGCCCAGAAGGACGAGCACAAGATTTTGACGGTGCTGGTGGTCGATGACGACGAATTGATCCGGGTCACCATGGCCCCTCTGCTGGAAACTCTGGGCCACCGCGCGATTTGTGTTGAAAGTGGCGAAGCCGCCCTGGAACAACTCGCCGGCGGCCTGGAACCCGATATCGTGATGCTGGACATGAATATGCCCGGACTGGGCGGTGCAGGCACCCTACCCCGGCTCCGCGTGTTGCGTCCTTTTACGCCCGTTTTACTGGCCACGGGCCGAATGGATCAATTTGCCACCGACCTTGCCGAGGCTTACCCCAGCGTGACCTTGCTCGCCAAGCCCTTCAGCGTGGCGGAATTGCGGAACAGCCTTCAATTGCTGGGATGAACACGGTGGAAAATCGGTAAGCGGGAACAGCGGTTTTGTTTCAACGAAAAAGCTGAACCGCCAAGGCGCAAAGACGCCAAGAAATCCTTTGAACCCGAATTCCGCAGTTAGAGTTGGCAAATTGGGTTTGCGCCATTTGGAGTGTCTGATTTTCCTGTAGTTGCGAAAATTCGGAAGACCAGCGGACCCAACGGTGCAGATCAAGTTCACCGCAGTAGGCGGGGGTGAGATTCAACTCGGGATCACGCGGAAACCGATCACGGCTTGGGGTTCAGGCTGTCCTCCAGTGGCAATGACTCATGGAGTGCCAGCCAGAAACAGTAAAAGACTGTAGCCAGCGATGTACAGCGATACACAGAGATGAAAAGCCAAGTGACAGGTCGCCCGATCCCGCCTAGCGGGATCTCCGCTGCCTTTGCAGCGGATCGTATCTTCGGCCAGAAGTCCGCTCCCAAGAAGGCGGACTTCTGGCCGAAGATACGACAAGGGCGACCCTTGGGAGTATTTCACTGCCGCCGCTTTTCTTGGCGAAGGCGCGCAGCGCCGCTTGGCGCCTTCGCGGTAGATCGGTTTTGGGTCAAGCCGCAACCCGTTTATTTGGTTGAGGCCTCCGCCAAGGCTTCCTTCTCCTTTTCCTTTTCCTTCTCCTTTTCCTTTTCCTTGTCCTTGTCCTTGTCCTTGTCCTTCCCGAACCCCCAAAGCACCCAACTGTGCTTGGCCGTATCCATCAATTCCTTGAACCCCTTCGCACCCTCTTGCAGGTTCACCACCGTGTGACCCACATTGCGGGCCATGGCTGGGTCGAGAAAAAGCTTGCCCATGGTGCCTTCCCCTCGACGGATCTTGTGCAAAATCACCGCAACATCGGCGGTGATCTTGTTGAAGTCTTCTACCGAGGTCTTCACCTTGGCAAACATTTCGTCGAGATTCGGCGGAGGAAAGGCCTGGATGCTGTCCTGATCCCTCAGCGGGCGGCCACCGGTGCCCGGTTCGCTTAACACCAGAATCTTGTTTCCAATGAGCCCTTCCGAACTCACCGTACCCACCGCCGAAATGGTCAAGAATTTCTGAATTTTTTGGTCGATTACGAGGCCCACCCGAATCGTTTTGGCATCCAGAAAATTCAGGTTTTCCACGGTTCCAATGTTCACACCCGCATAGCGCACGTGATTTCCCACCTGCAGTCCGCCTACGTCGTGGAAGATGGCATTCACCGTAAAGGTATCCGTGAACATGTGCCGCTTGCGACCAATGAGGGCCATCCCGAGCAAAAGAACACCCACACCAATCGCCACAAAAGCACCCAGGCGAATCGTTGGTTTTTGTTCGTTATCCATGGTCTCCCCCTAGGAGAAAAAGGCCTTGATATCGGCATCACTGGACGACTCCAACTCGGCATAGGTGCCCTCGGCACAAGCAGCACCGTCGCGGAGCACAATGATGCGATCCGCCGTGGTTTGGGCGCATCGCATGTCATGGGTGACCACCAGAGAAGCCACGCCTCGCGCGCTTTGCGTATCCCGAATCAACCGGCTGATCTCTTGCGACGTCACGGGATCCAGCCCGGTGGTCGGCTCGTCGTACAACATCAAGTCTGGCTTTGAAACCAAGGCTCGTGCCAGCCCCAAACGTTTGCGCATGCCTCCTGAAAGTTCCGAGGGCATCTTGCCGATGGCCTCCTCCAGGCCCACGTCCTGGAGCACCTTCATCACCAGGCTTTCGACTTCCGCATCGTCTTGAATCTGAAGTTGCCGATGGATATGGAATTCCAGGTTTTCCCGCACCGAAAGAGAGTCATAGATCGCGGCTCCCTGAAATAAAAACCCGAGCTTCTTCCGAATCTGATTCAGAGCTTTGGAATCGGCCGATCCAAGGTCTTGCCCCTGGATCAGCACCGAGCCCTCATCCAGTTTCATCAAGCCCACCAGGCATTTCAGCAGAACCGTCTTGCCGGACCCGGACCGCCCAAGAATCACCAGTGTCTCACCCTGATTCAATCGAAGCTGCATGTCACGCAGTACCGGTTCCCCACCAAACCCCTTGGTGCCATCCACCATCTGAAGCGTGGCAGTATCCGCGGGGCCTTGATCGGGTCGATCATTGTTTTCCGTTGGCAGGGACATGGCTCAGGACCCAAAAATCAAATTGGTGAGGTTGACGAAAAAGAGATCGATGAGGAAAACGCCGAAAATTCCCGTAACCACGGAACGGTTGGTCGCCTTGGCCACGCCTGAAGGGCCGGGCTCAGACTCAAACCCGCAATGGGTGCCAATGAGGCCGATGTAGAGTCCGAAAACCACGGTCTTGGCCACGGCGGGTAGCAGATCCGAGAACTCCAGATTTTCGAAGGCCTGGGTGATAAAAAGCGATGGGTCGATGGGGGCGGTCATCACCATACCGACGTAGGACCCCACGATGGAGGCGGCATCTCCCAGCAGCACCAGCACAGGCACCACCAAGGTCGCGGCCATCATTCGAGGCACCACGATGTAGGCGTGGGGATTGATACCGGAAACGTCCATGGCGTCGATCTGCTCGCTCACCTTCATGGAGGCCACTTCCGCGCCAATGCCGGATCCGATCTTGCCAGCGCAAACTAAGGCCGTAATCACGGGGCCGATTTCTTTGATGATGGAAATCGCCACCATGGATGGCAACCAGCCCTCGGCGCCAAACATCGCGAGGGTGGGCCGCGATTGCACCGTAAGGACCAACCCAACGATAAAGGCCGTCACGGCCACCAGTCCTAGGGATCGATTGCCAAGCAGATAACCCTGGCGAATCCATTCCCGCAGATCGGGCCGAGATGAAACCAGCGTTCTGGCGGCCTTGAATGCGAACTGGACGAGACTGCCGAGCCGTTCCATTCGGTCGGACAACCCTTTGAGGATGCTCAATGCCAGCCTCCTAAAATTGGATGGTGTTGCCGATGCCGAACTGCCATTTCGATTGCCCCGGCTGCCGCGCCACCGGGACCGTGACGGTGATGAGAATGACCCGTGCCAGGGAACTCTTCAGGTCGCCCAAACGCAACCCGAAACCAAAATCCGGGTAGATCGGTGACCATCCCTTTCCATCCAGCCGGTGCACGGCCCCGGCATCGATAAAGGCCACGTAGCCCACCCGAAACAGCCCCCACCACCGTTGTTCTGTGAAGAGCCGATGTTCAACCGAAACCACCCAATGGGCATCCCCAGGATGAATGGCGTTGGGATAGCCGCGCAGTCCCTGAAGACCACCCACGTATTCGAGGTTTTCAGGATCGGGGCGATGAAGATAACTCCCGCCAAAGTAGGCAGCCACTTGGTAGGTGGGATTGGCCTGGAAATAGGTGGAGACGTTGCCCTTCACCATCAAGTTTTCTTTATCGGAGCGCCCCGGCCGAACGCGGACGGTGCCCTGAAAAAGCGTGAGTCGATCCGTAGAATTCGACCACGCATCCGTGAGGTGGAGCTGGGCATAGCTCCCAGGCCGCGTGGACCCCAATCGGCGCGTGTAGGTTCCAATTTCCAAATCGCCTTCCAAGGCCAGGTTGTAATCCTCGGGCACATCCATGCCTTGAATATCCTGAAAGCTTTCGAAGGCTTCTTGCCGATAAGAAAGCGTCATGGCTGGCCCGCGCTGCCGCCGATCATCCAGCAAGGGAGGAATCTCCTTTGTCAGGGGATCGAGCACCGTCCAGGAGCCATAGCGGCGATCATCCACGTTGAGCGCAACGCCCGCGCGCCAGACCCGATCATCCCGCTGGTGGATGGCCCAAGCTCCGCCCATGCGAACGGAATTTGCCCAATAGGGGGTTTCAAAAATGGCCTTGCTTTCGTCGTAGATCATCAATTTCGATTTCCGACTCTCGCCACCGATGGTCGCGGACCACGGGGTAGTAAGGGCGAAGAAGGGGCGTTCCAGAATGAATTTCCGTGCGCTGCCATCGGAAAGTGCTCGGTAATCAGCGCCAAGATTCCAACGCGTGCCTAGAAATTGGGGATCACGGTACAGAATCTGCGAATCGGTGCGTTCGCGGTCTTTGGATACGCTGAAGCCGATGGTCTTTCCAGTGCCAAGGAAGTTTTGATCCTGAACGCCAATATCCATGCTGCGCTGGCCACCCACTTGCTCGAAGCTCATTTTCACTTCGATGGTCCAAGCGTCGCGCACCCACACGTGCGCACGCACCGTGCCATCGCCTTTGGCCTCCGGCAAAATTTTCGCGTCCTTGATGAAATCAAGGGCCCGCAACAACCGTTCGGTTTGATAGATATCGCGGGCGATCACGCGATCGCCTTCCTTGAAGAGCAAGGCCCGTCGAACCACCAATTCGCGGGTGGGAATATGGAAACGATTGGCAGTTCTTCCCAGCCAATTGTTATCCACAGGCTTGGAGAGATCGAACACGGTCTGAACGTGGAACACAATCTCTGAGACCGTGGCCTTGCGGGCTTCTAACCCTTTCCATTCCACGGGCCGACGGAGTGGAGCCTTTGCAGCAGCGCCAACCAGAAGCGCGCATTGTAGTCCCAACACTGCAAGCGATAATCCCAATCTCATGGCTGCATCTCATCAAAAAGGCACATGGGCAGGACCCCCAAGTCATTCGTTAAAGCCAGTACGAAATCAAGCGAGCCATGCGTTCCTTGAATCGCAGACCAAACGAGCGATGTTTCCATAGCTCCGGGTCAACGACTTTTGAATCCTGTAAATCTTCCTGAAAGGCGCTTTCCATCTCGCGCCCAAAGGCATCACCCAGCACAACAACATTGACCTCCTTGTTGTGCAAGAAACTGCGCATATCCAAATTGGCAGAGCCCACCGTGGACCAACTGCCATCGATTACGGCGGTCTTGGCGTGCATCACAGCGGTTTTCAGTTCGTAAATCTTGATCCCTGCCTTGAGCATCCGCGTGTAGTAGGAACGACCCGCATGAAACACGGCGCCGCTATCCGAAATGCTCGGAAGGATAATTTTCACATCCACACCCCGCTGGGCGGCATCCATGAGGGCTTTTAGAATTTGTGGATCCGGAACAAAGTAGGCGGCTGTGATGTGAATGGATTTCGTTGCCCCACTCATGGCCAGGAAATAGGCCTTGTAGATCTCCAAGTTGTTGCCAGGGCTGCTCCCAAGCACCCGCAGCATTTTTTCGCCAACTGGTGGAAGCACCGGAAAGTAGTTTCGATCCGGCAGGAGTGCTTCTTCCTGTCGAGCCCAGCTATCCAAAAACATCCATTGCAAGGCCGCCACAGCGGGGCCTTCAACCTGCAGATGGGTATCCCGCCACCCAACAGCAGCAGGATTGGGGATCTTGGATCGGAATAGGGAACTTCGGGCATACACCGCGGTTATATTCACGCCTCCGGTGAAGGCGATCTTGCCATCCACCACCAATATTTTTCGGTGATCGCGATTGTTGATTTGCCAGCGCCCCGGCTGCCGGAATGGGTTGACGGGGTTGTAGGGTAACAACCGAATCCCAGCTTCCTGCATCCGATCGAAGAAACCCTGCGGTGTTCCAAGCGTGCCCACGCAATCGTAGATGACCGACACCTGCACGCCACTTTTCTGTTTGGCGATCAGAAGATCTGCGAAGGCCAGCCCCAAAGGGTCCTGGTCAAAAAGATAGGTTTCCAGATGGATCGTGTCTTCGGCTGCCGCCACAGCGGCCATCATGGCTGCGATGGTGCGAGGCCCATCAAAAAGCAGCGTTACCTTGTTGCCCGCTATTAGAGGCCTGCCGGTGGCTGCTTCTTCAAGACCCGCAAGCATCGAGGCATTGATCTTGGTATGCCCCAAGCGGCGTGCCAGAAGAGCGGTGGCATCGACATCGCTGAGTCGACCCTTGTGGTTGACCACACTTGGAACGGTCGCCGGAGTGAGCCCTGGTTTTGGAAATACCAACGTGGGCAAGCGCGTGCACGCTGTGGCAAGTAGGCAGCCGAGCATTACCAAAATAGGAAAAATAGTAACGACCTGGCTTGCGCCACGCCTTCCCCCCTTCGAGTAAAAAAACGCCCAACGCCCCACTTCAGCTCCTTTTCCAACATATAGGCGAGCCCCAACGCTTGGGGCTCGCCACACCACTTCTAGTTGTAACGGCCAACGTGCAGCAGCCCGTTTGTGACTTTAGAATTATCCTGAACGCTATTCCCAGTAAGGTACACGACCGTAATAGCCGTAGACATCGCGATTCCAACGTTCATCGGACATCAATGGCCAGTTGTTGGCATCAAAGCCTGGTGCTTCTTTCAGCCGCTCCAGGGCAACATCCAGCACGTATTCGTTTTCAGCCACGTTGTATTCGAAGGCACTGTAGGGAATCGCAAACAACTTTTCGCCCATCGTCATGAAACCGCCGAAGGTTACGACAACATAAGCAACTCTGCCCGTTCTAGGGTCGAGCACGACTTCCTTCACACTGCCTAGGCTGTCACCCAGAGAATTCACAACATTGGTGCCAATGATGCTGGAAGCTTTTACTGGGGCATTTGAAAACATGGAAAGTGCGGTCATGGGGTTCTCCGAAATTTAGGTTAAGAAATGTCAGATTCCTGCGTCTTTGGGGGGCATTAGACCTTCGCCCGACACCACCAGTTCCACTCGGCGGTTTTCTTGCCGACCGGCTTCGGTTTCATTGGAAGCAATGGGATTTTCTTTTCCGAAGCCTTTATGGGTGATGGACCCGGAGGGAACACCCTGGCTCACAAGAAAGTCCATGGTGTTGCGGGCTCTTTCTTCCGATAGACGCTGATTGAGCTCATCACCACCGTTACTATCCGTATAGCCATCGGCTTCAATTTTCAGCCCTTTATGGGTAGAGAGAATGCCCGCAATCTTGGCTAGTTTCTCCCGTGCCGGTGGCAGAAGCACGGCCTTTCCATTCTGGAACAGCACGCCCGACATGTTCACAATCAAACCCCTGGCCGTGGCTCGGGTTTGAAGGATGCCATTTAGCTGCACCATCAATTTTGTTCGAATGTCTTCGTTCTTGGTGCGCAGGTCATCATTGGTGGAGCGCAAGCTTTCGTTTCGATCGCGCAGACCTTCATTCTCAGTAGCTGCGCGCTCCGTTTCCTTGAGCGCCAATTTTTCGGCTGCAACCGCTGCGGCAACCTGTCGCTTGGCTTCGTCCAACTTAACTTGGGCGGTATTGCGCTCCATGGTGATGCGCTCGGCTTCTTGTTTCTGAACCGATATCAGTCGAGCATCTTCTGCCCGCTGAACGGATTCACGCGCCATCATGAGCCGGGTCTTTTTGCTGCCCTTGTCATTCTCGGCCAACCTCAAATAGTTCTGAGCTTTTCCATAGGCCTCCGGAGCAAAATCAGCGGCTCCCGTGGCCCGTGCAATGCGAACGGCGTTGCGAGCCTGGAATACCACAAAGGGTGTTTTCTTATCCATGGAGATGGGCTCCATGGCTTCTAAATTCAAGGTGTATTGGCCTCGTTTCAGCAATTCGTATTTGGCATCGATGAGTTCGACCTTGCCAATGGCCATTGGCCCAATCGCGTTTTCCATGACCACCACATCGCTTGGCTGGCTCACGGCAAAATAGGGCTCGGCGGTTACCACCAGACCAAAGGTCTGAAGCGCAACGATTGCCTTGAGTTCGCCTTCGCCATTCTTGAGAAGGACTTCCCCTAGATTCGTGGCACGGCCTTCAGGAGAAATTCCCCACATGACATAGGTCAGAAACTCACCACCGAAGGTGGAAGCGGCAGACAATTTCTTAAATTTGGCAGTGATATGGATACCACCGTCTTTACTCTTAACGGCAGCCACCCCTTCAGAATGAGGGCTTAGCACCGTGCCTTTGAGATCAATCTTGGTGGACGATTTCAGGTTTCGGTAATTGATGGCCTTGGCCGAACCTTGCACCACGGTCACACGGTATAAGGGCACCGTTTCCTGAGTGAGGGCGATGTCTTTAGCGTCAAGAGGAAGCTGGCCCTGCATCACCAAGATGGCCATGGCCATCGGCATCGATTTCCAAAAATTCATTGTCACTCCTTTCAGAAGCGAGACGGGAACTTGGAAGGGAAAGAATCAACCTTTCAAATCCTTCGCGGCATCCGAAAACCCGCGCTGAATATCGCCCGCAGCGAGGCTGGTGCGTTCCTTCAAGTCGTCCCAATTTTCGGTGGCTTCATCCGCGTACTGTCCGACCTTGCGCTTAGCACGACGGGCAGCATCGCGCAGGTCCCCTCGGAGTTCAGGGCCAGTCTTGGGAGTCGTTAGGGCTACAACTACCGCACCGACGGCCGCACCGGCGAGAAAGGTCATCATAATCGTGCCAAGGTTGCTGGAATTAGTCTCTTGGGTCATAACTGGTGCTCCTCGTAGCTTGGTTTTTTACGGTTCTTGAAGAAAGCCAGCACGGCGCTGATTCCTCCAATAATTCCCCCGAGATTTCGGGAGGCAGAGTCGAAGGTTGAGCTGAATTTGGCGTGAAAATTTTTGGCCGTGCGACCCATGTCGCCCATCAGCTGCACAAAGCCCATAAGCTCGTCCAGATACAGTTGAAAAGAGCCGGCAAGGTGATCCATGCGAAGGCGAGAAGCGTGCACATCCTCAGCGATTTGGGCAAGATCCCTTTTGGACGACTGCAAGAAAGCCTCTATACCCTGCGCCGTTCTCCGTAGCTGAAATAGAAGGGGCAGAATGCCTATTGCAAGAAGAATCAGGACCACGATGAGCGTGATTTCAAGGGCTTTCGGCATAACGGCTCCGGGAATAAATTAAATACCTGGCAAGGACTCGACACTGTTTCGACAAGCAGGTTTAGCCTCAACACGGCCAGTAGATCTCTGTGTCCGTGGGTCCCTCGGAAAGGTCAGGTGCTACGGATTCTGGACCACCCATACATTCGACTTCCCCTGCTAATGCGAGCCTCACACCGTCATCTGAATTGTTCGAACCCAGGAAACCAGGAACGAGGCCTTCTCGATGTGATCGGAGTTGAGTCATGGCGAGCCTGTGGGTTGGCGAATCAGGTTGAATGGCTGGCTCGGCGATTTTCCATCTCGGGATAGGGCGCACCCGAATGATGACGATCACGAGCCGAAGTTGTGCGGGAGCGAAGACTCGAGCCAACCACATCTGCGAACCTTGGATGATCTTTCCGAATCGAGAGAAGGAAGGCATCCACGCCCTTGGCAGTGCGGCGGAGTTGAGCGAGCAGGGCCATGATTCCGATCGTGAACGTGATCAAAACCACGATGAGCGTCAACTCGAGTGCAGTTTGCATGGTGGACTCCGAGCGAGACTTTAATCTTCTTGATGGGACCGAAGCATCCAAAGGCCCTTGTCCATGGCGCGGCTTACCGAGGGATCAAACATTTCGTGGTCAGACTTTCCATGGTGCTTGCTCATTGGATTTCCCCTAAATGACTCGTCGGCCCTGGATGATTCGAATGAGCACAACAACGATGGCGATCACCAGCAGGATGTGGACAAAGCCACCCATGGTCGTGGCGGTGATGAGCCCGACCGCCCAAAGAACAATCAACACAATAGCGATGGTCCATAACATAGCGTTCTCCTTGGCATCGACCGGCGTTCTCCGGTCGATGCTCGATGGGTCAAAAGGGATTAGGGCTTGCGGATGTTCATCTTGTTATTCACTTGCTTTACGCCGTGAACATCCTGAACAAGCTTGCCGGCTAGGTCCTTTTCGGCGGCCGTGCGTGCCTCGCCATGCAGCGTGACCACGCCATTCTTGGTGCTGACCTTAGTGGCCAGCACATGGGTTGATTTGTGGAAGAGCAGCGTGGCTTTCACCTGAGCCGTGATCGAACCATCGTCAATTTTTTCGCCAAGGCTACGGTGGGCGGGTTTGGCAGGCTTGTCGACGGTCATGTTGTTGCGAACCTCGGTGACACCATCGATATCCTTGGCGTACTCCGTGGTTAACTGCTTCTGGCTTTCGGTATCCGCCTTGCCCGTAAGCGTGACAACGCCCTTTTCGGTATGAACTTCAGTTTCCATGGCCTTCACATTGGGGTGGAAGGCCAAAACGGTTTTCACCTTCAGGGTGATCCACCCATCTGAATTTTCAGAGGGTTGATCACCTGTGATCGTCAGCTGATTGGTGACGCTCTTCACGCCCGGTAATCCCGCTACGGTCTCTTCGGCCAAATACTTGTGGTACTGCTGGGACACGGTGCCCGAGAGCGTTACCACGCCACCCGACGAATCTACTTTGATCTTGTCATCCTTCAAGTAGGTCTTGAAGTTATAGCTACTTTTCGCGGAAGCCTCGATGCGGCTATCCACATCCGAAGCCGAAAGCGGTACACCCGCGACTAGGATCATGGCCGCGGAAGTGGCCAGTGCTGTTTGAACGTTCAGTCTGAAATTTCGCATAGTGAACTCCTTGGTGAACCCATGCGAGCCGTGGAAACCACCGCCCCCATGGGGGCCAACAACGTTGGCGTAAAAATCGGCTGACCCGAACCCTGTTCACGAAGCGAGAAACAGCGGGTCAGCCGTACATCAATGTTTACGAAACCACGGATACAAACGCGGTTATTTCCTTGGGTAGTTGATGATGATGTTTACGCGTCGATTCTCTTGCTGTCCTTCGGCGCTCGTGTTGTAAGCGAAGCGACGGGCCTTGCCAAAACCCTCGGCCGAAAGCCGTGAGCGCTCGATATCGAGATTGGCAACCAGATAATCCACAACGCTTTGGGCTCGACGCTGAGAAATTTCCATCGCCAATGCAGGTGTGCCATGCAGATTTCCGGTGTGCCCTTCCACGGTGGCCGTGACCCCAGGATTGGCTTTCAGGAACCTCCCGACTCGCCGCAATTCATCGTGGTACCTCGATTGGACATCGGCGCTATTGCGCTCGAATTCAATCTCCATAGCCATGGTGATCCGGGCGGGAGCCACTGTGAGGCCTTCAATATCGGTCACACATGCCACAACGGCATTGATGCGCCGGTTCTGCCGCTTTCCTTCTTCGGTACTGTTATCCGAAATGGGGCGGATATCGCCATAGCCCACGGCCGAAAGCCGAGAACGATCGATACGGAGGGTGTCGACCAGGTAGGTCACAACATTCTGGGCCCGACTCTGGGAGA
>JAUYES010000108.1 GCA_030691225.1 Holophaga sp.
GTCGCCGGGCGTTGTCCTGAAACAACGGCACGCCGCATTCGTAGGGCGTAAGCTTCTCAGGTTGAGGGTTCCAGGGTTTGATCAGGCGTGGCAGCAGCCAGCCCGACACCCACACAATCCCTATCCCCACCGCTAAGGCAAGAACGAGAAGAATGAAAACGGGAAGAAAGGGGGTCGCAGGGCTTGGCATGGGGATATCCAGAGGAGCAGGCTCCGGGTTGGATCATACACCGTGGGGGCCTGGCTTTGATACGGCAGGCGCTACCCTTTGATACCGCTGGCGCTACACTGCTGTGATGTCCGACCGTGATGCCCAGACCGTTGTCTTGAGCCGCCCCACCGTTCTTTTAGTCACGGGTGTGGGTGTTGGCCTGTTGACGCTGACCTACGTGCTCGGAGTTCAGGTCGGGAAGCAGAGTGCAGCCCTCCATCAAACCCAAAACCGGGCCGGTGGCGAGGAGTTATCGGAATTACCCGCTTCGCTGGACGAACAGCTAAAAATGTTTGAAAACCGGGATATTGGAAAACACGACAAACCGGAAGCATCCAAACAGACGCCGAAAGCGGCGGATAACGGGACTGATGCCGGTCATGAGACACCTGACCCAAAGCCCAAGATTGAAGAAAAAGTCGAAGCAAAAAAGGGCAACGAGAAATGGACCCTACAGGTCGTGGCCACGCCTGATGAGGCCGAAGCAAAGCGGGTCGCCGCAAAAATCAAGGGCGCCGGATTCAAGCCCGCCATCGCAAAGGTTAAAAACCAATTCAAGGTTCGCCTGGCCATCGCCGGTCCCCGCGCAGAGATGGAAGCCACGAGCGTCAAACTGAAAGCCAAGGGGCTGGCATCGTTTCCAGTTAAGGCCGAATAGCGCCGACTAGAACCACAGAAGAACCGCAGGATCTATACGAGCCCGCAGAGCGGCGTTAATTTCTTCGAGGCTCAAGTCCAAAAGGTAATCCCCTGGATCACCCTTGAGCGCTATGCGCGCGATTGCTTCGAGCTGGTCTTCGGGATGGAGCGCCAAGGCGGCTCGTTCGGTTTGCCAGGCACTGCGCACCAAGGCTAGATCCCCAGCCTCGAATCCTCGTCGACAAAGACCTTCGAGCACCGTCCGTAGATGCTTTCTGGGATCTGATGCCTCGGAACCAATACCAAAAAGTAGCGGCCCTGAGTCTCCACCTGGCCGGAAGGCTTCAAAGGTAATTCCGCGTGGGATCTCTTCGCGAAACCTCCGCGAAAGCAGCATTGCCACAGCGATATGGGCCGCACGAGCCCTGGCATCACCTACCGGAGCAGGAGATCCCGCCCAAGCTCCAGCTCCAGCTCCAGCCTTGAGTTGGACTAATTCCAACGGGGGCGATGGGCGTGGTGCACCAATCACCTTCTCAATTGAGGGAGACCAGGTACCAAGATGAAGCATGACGGATTGACGTGCTTGAGCGAGGCTTAGGTCGCCTTGAATCACCAAGACCGATTGTTCAGGACGAACAAGGCGCCGGTGAATGGCGAATGATTCATCGGTGCTTAACCCCTTGGCCGCGATTCCCTCAGACGGGAAACCAAGCGAGGCGCGGAAAAGGTCTTCCGGCTTTGCCTTGCCCGCCGCGGCTTTCCCTACTGGCGCTAAATCATCTTCAAGCGCGGGACGAAAAACCGCATGGCCCAGAAGCTCAAAGGCATCGTCTTGGTCCTGACTATCGGAGAGCATCGACCAAGAGAGGGAATCGCCAGTGCCTTTAAAAACCAACCGAAGGCCTTGGTCCGCAAGGCGCCGGTCGAAAGCGGGTCGACTTAGCCCTCCCGCACCACACTGACTCAATGTGGAGCGGATCGAAAGGAACTGGTCGGCTTGCAGATCTGAAAGCGCGGATCGATCCCATCCCACGAGCAGGAAAAGACGCAAAACAGAACGGTCGTGGCGTTCATCGAGAATGACCCTCAACCCGTTCAGCGTTCGAAACTCCTGCCTTCCCGATTCGACCGGAGCGGCCATCAGGATGGCCGATATCAGAAAGACAATTCCCTTCATGAACCCGCCTGAATTTCGAGGAGCTTCAGGGTCTGCTCACGCTC
>JAUYES010000117.1 GCA_030691225.1 Holophaga sp.
GCACAAAACCCTAGCGAGGAGAGGAAGCATTCGGACGAAGGTCATGGGGTTCCCGTGGTGGCTGTGAATTTATCGGAATCACCAGGGGAAAGGTAAAATTAGGACGCAAAACGCTGAATGAGGGGATGAAGGAAAGTGCAATCCGCACTGGGCTCAAGGAACACGGCATGGTGTTGCGCCGCAGTGAGTTCTATCTCAGCGGGCGATTGTCGCCGGAGCTCAGCTGGAACATCCTCGGGGCCTCCGGGCCGCAGTGTTCGGCCTGGATGGCCGCAGCGACGCGGGGAATGATGCGGCGGTATACCCGCTTCCAGGCCCGCGCTGCGCCAGGATCTCGACCAGCGTTTTCTTGGGTGGGTGGCAACCGCCGTTTGGCGGCAGGGGCGCCATGCCTGGGCATTGCGCTGGGATCGCATGGACTATAACGCCGGAAGTCGGGGGGTTTCAGGCCCAGCGCCTGTCTTTACGGAACTGGTGATGGGCTGGAGCCACAGCCTGGGAGCGGATGCTCAGTGGCGCTCGGTCTACTTCAAGCTGAATGCCATCCATCGAACGGGTCCTCTGCTCTACCAGAATGGACAGGAAACAGCCTTGTCGCAGTGCTGCAGGTTGGGTTCTGATCAAGCTTCTTAATGCTGCCATCCGAAGGCGTCAAAGGCACTGCGAAGGGACTTTTCTACCCGTTCCACTTGGCCCTCAAACGGGATCTCCGCATCGGCGGCCCGCTCCTCCAGGTCCTCCGCGAGGTCGCGCAGGGATTCCAGCCCCAGGCTGGCGGCATTGGATTTCAGATCGTGAGCCTGTCGACTAAGGGTGTCTCGATCCTCGGCGGCCAAGGCTACCCGCAGCGAATCAAGGCGTTTAAGCGCATCCTGACGGAAGGTCTGAAGGTAATCCTGCAACCCTTCTTCGCCCCCCAAAGCGATGCGCAGCCGATCGACTCGACTGGGTTCCAGGGAAGGTTCGATATTTTTTTTGGCAACGAACCCATCCCCAAGAAAAACCGATAACACCCTGCGGAAATCATCGGGATCCGCTGGTTTCTGTAGCACCCCGTCAAAACCCTCGGCATGGTCTTGGGCGGCCAGGCTGGCGGTGAACAGGAGAATGGGCATGGTCGCTCCCCCCGGCAGGGCGCGAATCAGATCCTTGGTCTGGGGCCCGGATAACCCCGGCATGCGGCCATCCAGAATGACAACGTCAAAGTGTTCATGTGTCAGGGCAGCCAAGGCTTGTTGGCCATCGGG
>JAUYES010000118.1 GCA_030691225.1 Holophaga sp.
GCCGATGGCACCTATCCCGGCTACACCTTCGACGATGTCGTCAGCGGTACCTCCCTGATCACCATCCAAAAAGCCACGGCAGCCAATCATGGCAGTGGGGCCGGATGGCAAGACAGTTTTGGCGATGGGGTCGCGACCTTCACGGCAGGGCTAACCTTCACCACTCCCTATTGGAACTTGGATGGGGTGACCGGGGCGGAGAAAACGGGTCACGGTTTCCACGTGAGCATGACCGCCAGGGGCGTGGGCATCAATCTGCAGAACGGCGCGCACCACATCACCGTGGCCCATAGCAAAATCTCCTGGCCCGATCGAGACAACGAGGCTCACATCACCTCCGAGGGGCTGGTGATCTATGGCAATGCCCCCAGCGTAACCCTGCGCTATCTCTATCTTGAAGAGATTCCAGGCTGTCCATTTTTCTTCATCGGCCCCACCAATCTGCTGATGGAATACTGCGTCACCGATGGCATGCATAACGATCCCGCTCGGCATGCCTCGGGCATCATCATCCGAGATCAGTCGGCGGCCAACGGGACCATCCGCTACAACAAATTCGGCAACACCGAGGGCAGTTATGCCATCGGGTTCTACAACAATGCCGCGCCTGTCACCTACGACGGCTGGAGCATCTACGGCAATGTGTTCTGGTGGGATACCACGAGCCCAAAAACCGACACGACCTCGCACCTGATCGCCTACAACCTGGATGCCGGTATCACCGTTTCTAACATTCTGATCGCCAACAACACCTTTGTGGATCTCCGCCCCTCGGGACGAGTCGACGGCAAGATCGCGTTCCATGCCGATCTGGGGAACCGCGTGGTGAACAACTACTTCCATGGCATGGCGTACCACACCGTGAGCGGAGCGAGTTGGGACTACAACTACTACTCGAATTGCACCGCCCCCTATGCCTTTACACCCGGCGCCCACGAAAACCCGTGGGTGCAGGATGCGACGCATCATTCCACCGATACAGCGAACCATTTCCTAAACGCCGCCCAATACGACTTCCGCCTGAGCGCACCCCTTGCCGGGTTTCCAGGCCAGACCTTGGCAGCCCCCTACACCACGGACATGAACGGCAAAACGCGCGGCGCCGATTGCGTGTGGGAGCGCGGTGCCTTTGAATTTGATGTCGTTGCTTCCACCAACATCATCGCCGATCACAGCATCGTGGCCGACTATAGCAAGATCCCTCAGCGCTACATCGATATCGTAAAAACCTGGCGGGTGAACCTAGACGGGGAATCCCATTCCACGGGCTACCGGCGGGGGTTGGAACAGCTGCAAGCTCTGGATCCAAAATTCTCGGTGGTCACATTTTCTGGAAACGCTCCGACCCCAACCACCAGCCAACTGCGCTTTGGCAGCGCCGGGCGTGGCGAAGGCACCTTCTTTACCAATGCCACCGCCTTGGCGAGCGTAAAGAGCGCCATTCAGACCAGCCAGACTCAGAACAATCCCATGGCGGTCATCGGCTTTGGCTGGTGTTGGGACATGACGGCCACCAACGGCCCTGGCGGGACCCGTGACACGGTGCACGGCGTGCGTTGGGCGGGCCGAAGCGAAGGCGGCCCTCAAGGCAGCATGCGCTGGGGCCTGGATGCAGGCGATGAAGCCCTGACCGGCAATTCCGTTTGCATGGATACCTACCTGAATGCCGTGGAGGAATATCGCGCCTATTGCACCACCAATAGCTATGGCACGGTGCCGATCTTCACCACGGGCCCCGTGGATGGCAGCGGAGGCTCAGAAAACGGTTTCCAACGCGAACTCAAGCACCAATATATTCGAGACTTCGTCAAGCGAGATCCCAAGCGGGTGCTCTTCGATTACGCCGATATCCTGACCCATAACAATGCGGGCGAAAAACGCATGACCACCTGGAATGACGGTGGCACGGCTCGTCCTCACGCCAACATCCATCCCGACAACCAAACCAATGAAGTTTCGGGTACCCACATCGGCCAGGAAGGCTGCCTGCGCCTGGGCAAGGCCATGTGGTGGATGCTGGCGCGCCAGGCGGGGTGGGATGGGGTGTCCAATTGACCCACGATAGGAAGAATGAGTTCTAAGGCCAGGCATAAACCCAAAGACAGAAAACGATAACCTGCCTCGCAACGCGAGGCAGGTTCCGCCAGAATGGGAACAAGGAGATTCCCATGAATCAGTGGCAAACAATGGGTGCAGCGATGGCTCTGGTGGCGGGAGTGGTGCAGGCAGCAGCGCCACATCCCCTTCCCGTGGTGTTTCGCTCCGGCTTGAAGCTGAGCGCCCCGAACGAGGGCGGCAGTCTGACCCTGAAGAGCGAGCCCGTGAAACTCGAGGTCGGCCGCCTTTACAAACTTACCGCCAAGGTTAAAACCACCGGTGTGAAGGTTGATCCGGAAGCCCGCTACCCAACGGCGCTGGGCGCGTGCCTCTCCATGGAGAGCTTTCCTTTCACCAACGCCAGCGCAAGCGCCGCTGCCAGCCAGACTCAGGATCTCGCCGTCACATTCTTCGCAAGCAAGGCCACAGACCGTGTGCAGCTAAACCTCGGCCGCAATGGCAAGGCCTGGGGCAAGGCCGAGTTCAGCAATATTCGCCTCGCCACCGCCGATATTACCGAGCACATCCCCATGGAGACCGTGCGCTGGAGCCAGCGAGCCTACCGCTATGAAGATCGAGGCTGGACTGTCGTGCATATCGAAGGCGAACCCTACACCCGTGGCTGCCAGTTTGGCGAGCTGATGGCGGAGGACATCACCCGCTTTCTAGACAAGCTGGCCGTGTCCATGGACAGCAAGAATCCCGAGGGCGCCTGGAATCAGGCCCGAGGCCAGACGGACGCCCTGTTCCTGCGCAAATACGACCCCGAATACCTGGAAGAGATGAAGGGCATCGCCGATGGTGCTAGCGCCAAGGGCGCGACCTTCAAGGGCCGCAAGATCGATCTGCTCGATATCGTCACCGCCAACTCCGGCATCGACCTGGACTACGTGCAATCCGCCCTGCGCGTAACGCCCAACGCCCTCACGGGCCGCACCTTTACCCGTATGGACGAGCAGGCCGCGGGCGCGCCCGAGCGGGACAAGTGCTCCAGCTTCGTTGCCACTAAGAGCGCCACCCCCGATGGACGCCCCGTCATGATCCAGATGTTCATGTGGGGCGCCTACACCGGCCTTGAGTGGAACGTCATCGTGGACGTAGTGCCCACGAAGGGCCAGCGCCTTGTCTATCAGACGTTTCCCGGCGGAATCAGCAGCGGCGCAGACTGGTATATGAACAGCGCCGGCATGGTCATTGGCGAGACCACGGTGGGTCAAACGCCCTGGGATCCCGAAGGTACGCCCCAGGCCAACCGCATCCG
>JAUYES010000121.1 GCA_030691225.1 Holophaga sp.
AGCCATTTGTGGACGTTTTCCCAATCTTGGCCGAGCCAGCGCTCGCAGTCGTAACAATGCTCGTATAAATGGGCCATGGATTATTTCACGAAATAGTTGTTTTTTTCAAGCAGGTCCAAGGTCTCAATCAGCTATGCTGCATGTGTTTGCGGGCGATTTTTCCGCCCGATATCACGCCTTTCAAAACCGAAGGTTAGGTTGCCCGGCGCAGCTGGCCGAGGGAGGGTGGCAGACGGAAAAGGCCGCTCGTGGCCCTTCAGGGCCGCGTGAAGGCCTTCGCTGCTTGGAGGGCGGAAAGGAAAGAAGATGGAGAAAGGGAAACGCTCTGCGGGGCCTTTACTCTCTTTTTTGCCCCTGGTCTATAATCCCCCTTCAAGGCAGCAGTTGACGCACTGGCGAACCGGCGAGGCAGGAACCAGCGCGGATAGCGCGAAAGAAGACATTCGCGGGGGATGTGCTTCTTTTCTATTCCTGCAACTTATAGTTTTCTGGGCGATGCAATTCTCTGTACCCTTGGGTGAGGGCTTCGCCAATATTTTTAAGCCGATCCATAGATGGTTCTGTTAGTCGTGAGCTGATGTTGTAACGCGAATATTTGCCCGAGATATTCGGGTGCAGATGGGCCGCTATTTCCACGTCACTTTGTGAGACATATCGGCCGGCCCAATTCTCTATCAAGTGCTTCAGGGGGCGAGATATTGTGCTGGATTTTTTGGTTTTCCTCTGTGCATCCAACCACTCATACGCTATACGGATGCAGTCATCATGCTCATGGTGCGGATCATCTTGCAGGACAATCTCTTTTTTGGCTTTTTCAATCTGTTCTTTTGTGATCATATTGCCCCTCTTTCAATTTTATGGTTACTGACCTTTTTTGAGATACTTACGTAAAAAAAAACCGAAAGGCCTGTTGTCGGCGTAGCCGGTCGGGGGAGGAGGCAGAAGGAAGCGACCGATCGTGGCCCTCGGGGCCGCGTGTAGGTCGCCGCTGGTTGGAGGGCAGGGGGGGCTGGTCGAGAGGAAAACGTCTCTTGGTGCCTCTCTGGCCCCTTTCTGTTTCTGGGCTACTTTCCCCACCTCCAAAGAAAAAGACCGGTGTTCAGAGCCACCGGCCTTGTGGGAGCACGAAGTATTTTAGTTCCCACTCACGTCTTTCTTGGCACGAACAAAATTCACGAACATTCCCCGAATTTTCCGCATTTCTTCAGGGGAAAGACGCCGTCCCATTTTTTTTGCAAAAACGGCAATAATGGGACGATCGTACTCAGGTGGCACCGTGGTGCTTGATTCAAAATGAATCCATAAATTTTCAATGATCGTTGCGTCAAGTTGCCGTAACTCGTTAAAGACAGAAGGGGCAATATCAGAAATGGGACTCGTTGAGGGGGGGGAGGGCGTTTTTTCTTTGTTATTTGCTGCAGAAATAGGCGCTGTCTGGTCGTCAGTGATTGTAATATGTTCTTTTAGCCAGTTGACATCAAGCTCTGTCAGTGAATCCGCCTCCATTTTTAAGGCAAGGCTCATGTTGCGGGATGCGTCATCGACAGCAAGCAGATGGATACGGACACCAAAGGATTGTGCCAACTGGACAGCTATTCTCAGATCTTCATCTCCTGACACCAAGATCGCATCGGTAATTGCCTTGTTTCTGGCAAGTTCGATCAGGTCGGTGACGATAAGAGAATCAACGCCTTTCTGTTCACCTGCATTATTCACCGAGCCCAATCGCAATTTTAAGCCAGCCAAATGCGCAAGCGCGGATTGTTGCAACGAAAGGCGAGAGCTCAACAAAGCATCATACCAGTAAATCCGAAGCATCGATGGGATTGCGGTCTGTGATTTTCCGCATGCTTCAAGGCTTTGCACAAGCGTTTCTGGGGAAATAAGCGAGATTTTACTGCGAGGGATTTTCTTGCCGGCTATCGCATGGGAACCGGCAGCAAAAAAATATCCGGCATCGACAAAAATAGCAAAGCGGTCCATGGTATTACCTCAATATGTCTAAAAAAACTAAGGCCCCTTTCGGGGCCCCTAATAGGCTGCCGCCACCAAATAGACTAGGGTGTGCGTGCAGCAAGTTGTAATACAGTAATACGAGAGGTGGTTCTTTGCAAGTTTTTTTTGAGTGTCACTATGCACAATCGAAGGATGTTTATCCCAGCTTCGCCGCCAGATCCTTTGCCCGGAGGTGGGTATACCGTTTCAACATCTTAAGATCCTTATGGCCAGTGATGCTGGCCACTTCCATTATCCCCAGGGTGCCGAGTTCAAAAAAACGACTGGTTGCCTCATGGCGCAGATCGTGGAAGCGTAGCCCTTCGATCCCGGCCCGCTTGCACACTCGATCAAAGGCCTGGGTGATACCGTCGGCGTGTCTCATTGCCCATACCCG
>JAUYES010000122.1 GCA_030691225.1 Holophaga sp.
CGCCATTTGGCAGCAGTGGAAGCTCTGAGCAAGAGCACCATGTTAAAGGCGGATGAATCCAAAGCCTGGGCACTCCTCGCCATCAGCGAGGCTCACCTGCAGCGGTGGAAGGACTCTGCTGCTCATTTTGAGATAGCCCTACGCTATCAGCCCTATAACGCCACTTGGTGGCTGGACCTTGCCGAGGCTTGCTTTCATGGGGGCATGGAAGCCGCTTACCAAGCAGCCCTAACTAAACTCGATGCTCTGGATCCGAAATTGGCCAAGGAAGCCCGGGCCTTCAAACCTCGCCGTGCGGCACGCTAGTTTTGTTTCTGTTGAATGCCAGAGCGCCTTTTTCCTTTCTAATGGATCGCCATGCTGCCGTCTTTCTCCTCTCAAATAACCTTCCTGTATTTCCAAGACTACCAATCGTCTTCGACCTTCCTGGATCGAGTGTTTGGTCTGGAGGTGGTGTTCGATCCAGGGTGGGCCAAGGTCTACCGGGTTTGTGGTCCGGCCTTTTTGGGTGCGGTGGATGCCTCCCGAGGTTCGGTGAAGGATCTTCCGGAGCGCAAGGGCGTGCTGATTAGCCTCACCGTGAAGGATGCGGGAGCGTGGCGCAGTCGCTTGGAACCCATGGGTTTGGAGGCGATGACCGAAATGACCCATTTCGAAGATCTCGGGTTGCAAAGTTTTTTCTTCGATGGTCCGGAAGGCTACCGTTTTGAAATTCAGGAATTCATAGATCCACAATTGAGAGCCCTGTTCTGATCCCAGAGCGATCCGCCCCTTCTGTTCTCAAGCGAGCCTCGTTAGCCTGGAGCCATGGGTATTCGACATGGGTTTCACCGGATTCTGCTGGCCTTGTTCCTGGGTGCGAGTCTTTGGGCGCAGCTTCCTCTGGAGCGCATGAGCCCCATACATCGAGCCGAAGTGGAAGCCCTTACCAAGTCGCCCGACTTTACCTTTCAGACTCAGACCGAGCCCATGCCGGTGACGCTGGCCTTGATGGATGAGCTCTTCGATCGGCCCAGGCTGGCAGGGGCCATGTGGCGTGTTTGCGATTTCTCCCCCCGACTCTTCGCCGAAGAACTTCCGAACGGAGGCATCATCATCTCGGACGTGAAGGGGCTTTCGGGCACCCTCACCCTGGTGCATCGTCAGTTCGGTCTGCGGGTTTATCTCATCGATGGGTTGGTGCAGCGAGGGCGCATGGGAAACCCTTTCGATGTGCGCGCCAAGATGGTCGTGACTTATCGCTACTGGGATAGCAAGGAAGGGTTTCGCACCCATCTGCAAACCTGGACCTGTCTGGATTCCGCCATGCTGAGCCTGATCTCACGCCCCTTCCGGGGTTATGTCAGGCGTCGGCAACAG
>JAUYES010000340.1 GCA_030691225.1 Holophaga sp.
TGAGATCGTCTCGGGTGTCAGCGCCTTGCAGGCGGGTGCAGCGGCCGCAGGGCTTAGCCTCACGCACCGTGGGCTGGCTGACGAGTTCCATGTGCTCGAAGGCCATCACCTCCTGGAGCGGCCCCGGCATTGGGCCAGCCTGGCCCAATCGGGCGCAACGCTGGTGCTCTTCATGGCCACCCGCAACTTGGCCGCCATTGCCCAGAAATTGCTGGCCCACGGCGCATCCCCGGAACTACCGGTGGTGCTGGTGGAAGCCGCCTGTCGCTCCAACGAAACCACCACCCGCTCGGTCCTGACCCACGCCGCCACCGGCCAAATCAGCCCCCGCACCAACGGCCCCGGCATCCTGTATCTGGGTGCTACGGCCGGTTTAAGGATTCCTCGCCATGTTCACCCCGACGACTTATCCGCGCCTGCCGCTCTTTCTGGACCTCAGCCATTCCTCCGTGTTGCTGGTGGGGGGCGGTAGAACCGCCCAAGACAAGCTACTTCATCTGCGCGAAGCCGGTGCCACCGTGCATGCCGTGGCCCTGCGCTTCAGCCCGGACTTCCAGGAAGCTGCCCATCGGCTTGGCCAAGTAATCCTTCACACGAAGCCCTACGAACCCAGCGATCTTGAAGGTGTGCGCCTCGTGGTGAGCGCCACCGATATCCCAACGGTGAATGCCCAAGTGGCCTTGGACGCCAAGGCACGCAACCTCTTCGTAAATGCCGTCGATGATCCCCCATCCTGCGATGCCTACTTTGCCTCGCAATTTCGGCGCGGTCCCTGGCATCTCGCCATCGGCACCCAAGGAGGTTTCCCAGGCCTGAGCCGCGCCTTGCGGGAAACGCTGGACATCCTGCTGCCTGCAGCCGATGCCGACCTTCTGGGCGACTTAGCACGCAGCCGCGAGGCCTTGCTGGCCCGCCTTCCCGACCCAGCTGCCCGCCGCCAAGCCCTGCTCGCCCTCGTTAATTCCTTCCAAACGACCTACCTGAACCCGGAGCCCCGGCCATGACCACCTCCACCGAAAGCGCCATCGAAGTCCTCAAGCGAAATAGCCGCCACCTGCGCGGCACCCTCGCCGAAGATCTCGCATCACCCGACCTCGGCTTTTCCAAAGATGGCGAACACCTGCTCAAACTTCACGGCCTGTACCAGCAGAAAGATCGCGATCTGCGCGGCCAGAACCCACCGCCCATCCTTATGCTGCGAGGTCGCATTCCTGGTGGGCGGCTGACCACGGCCCAATACCTCGCCTGGGATGCCGTCGCAGATCATTACGGCGATGGCAGCCTGCGCCTTACCACGCGTCAGAGCGTGGAAATCCACGGGGTGCTCAAGGGCGACGTAAAGGCCACCCTTCAGGAACTCAGAGCCGCGCTCCTAACCACGCAAGGTGCCTGCGGCGATGTGGTGCGCAACGTAACTCAGGCGCCAAATCCCTGGGGCCGAGCGGATCTCGCGGCCCTGAATGCGGTGGTCACGCAGGTATCCGATCACTTCAAGGCCAAGAGCAACGCCTATTCCGAAATCTGGCTAGATGGCGAGAAAGTGGATGTAGCCGCCGAGCAGGAGCCCTTCTTCGGCGAAACCTACCTGCCCCGCAAGTTCAAGATCGCCGTCACCAAAGTGGGCGAAAACCTGATCGATCTCTACACCAATGATCTTGGGTTCGCGGCAACCTATACCGGCGATGCCATCGATGGCTATTTCGTGTTCGCGGGCGGCGGCATGGGCATGACCCACGGCAACGCCAACACCTTTCCGCGGCTGGCCGATGAATTGGGATGGATTCCTGCGGCGGCGCTGATCCCCGTGGCAGAAGCCGTCGTGGCCAGTCACCGCGATCTGGGCAATCGTTCGGATCGCAAATTGGCCCGCCTGAAATACGTGGTCGCCAGGCTCGGTGTGGAAGCCTTTCGTGTCGAAGTGGAAACGCGCGCGGGCCTCACCTTCGAGCCTCGCCCGCTGCCGCCCTGGAAAAGCACGCCCATCCTGGGCTGGCTGCCCCAGGTTGGTGGCACCTGGGCCTATGGACTTCACACACCTTCCGGGCGCATCGCGGGTTCGCTTAAAAAGGCCCTGCGCGCCGTCATTAGCAATCATCGGCTTGCACTCCAAGTTAGCCCTGATCAGGACCTTGTCCTACTCGGCATACAGCAGAACGACAGAGAAGCCATTTCCGCATTGCTGGAAGCTGCAGGCGCCAAGACTGCGGATGCCCTTTCGGCGAGAGCACTCGCCTGCGTCGCGCTGCCCCTATGCTCCCTAGCCATTGCCGAAGCCGAGCGTTCCTTGCCCGGAATCTTGGCGCCCTTGCGAGCGGCCCTGATCCGCCATGATCGCCTGGACCAGGCGCCGGTCTTCCGGCTCACCGGCTGCGCCAACGGTTGCGCACGGCCCTATGCCTCGGAACTAGCTCTGGTAGGGCAAAGCTCCGGCAAATACATCCTCTTCGTGGGGGGCAATTCCGAAGGCACGCGACTGGCTTTCCCCGTGCAAGAAAAGATCGCTATCGAAGACCTGCCCGTTCTATTCGAAACGCTTGTGGCCGCCTGGGCTGCGAAGGGAACGCCCGGTGAACGCTTCGGCGATTGGGCCTTCCGCATGGGTAAAGCCCTGGCTGGAACCATCGCATGAACGAAACCACCCTCCTCTTCCTAGCTGGAGTCGCCCTACTGGCCGGAGTTGTGAACGGTGTACTGGGCCATGGTTTCTCCTCTTTGCTGGTTCCCCCGGCATTGCTTGTTGTGGCGAGCCGGGTTCTTAATCCCGTCCTGGTGCTTGTCGAAGTCGTGTTGAACCTGGGCAGCCTTTTCGCGAGCCGATCTCACCTCAAGGGCGTACTGCCGGGCCTGCGTCCCACCCTGCTGGGACTGCTGCCTGGAACCGTGATTGGGGCATCCATGGTGGCGCTGCTGCCGGTGCTCTCACTCAAGTTGGCCACTTACTGCGTCCTGTTTCCACTCGTGCTTTTGCAGGCCTCTGGCTTCACCTGGCAAGCCTTGGCACATCGCCTCGCACGTTTTCCTTTTGGCTTGGCCACGGGCATTGTCTACGGGGCCACCACCATCAGCGGCCCCATGTTGAGCCTGTACTTCCAAAACGCAAAAACGGGGCGCGAAGAATACCGGGCCTCAGTGGCAGCGCTCCGAGTCACGGAAAGCCTACTCACCGCCATCATCTACCTAATGTTGGGTCTTTATACCCGAGAGAGCCTCGAGGTGGCGAAGTGGCTTGCCCCGGCCGGAATCATTGGGCTCGGGCTCGGGATCATCCTTTCCAAGCTGGTGCGCGAAAAAGTATTCAAACGTTTTTGCATCACCTTCAATGTTTTTGCCCTGGGCATTGGTTTCGCTCGGTTACTCGAGGCCGTTGACCCCCAGCGCCGGATGCTATTTCAAGCCCTATGGATCATCCCTCTTTCCCTGGTACTCCTTCGTCAAAGCACCTGGATGCGACGCATGAGCCTTGGCAATCGCCTGCTACAACGCCGCCTGGACGCCCGTGCAAATGCCCGTCGCGCCCTTCCCGAATACCAAATCTAGGATTGCCATGACGTCTGTATCCCATCCATCCAATGCCACTGCCCAAGATTTCGTGACGTGGGCTGCCGAAACCTTTGATGATCGCCTCGCCCTGGCCTGCAGTGCCTCCGTGGAGGACAGCGTGCTCGTGCACCTGGCGGCTCACACAGGAAAGGCCATTCGCGTATTCATGCTGGATACGGGGCGGCTGCACCCGGAGACCTACGAAACCTTTGAGCGATTGCGCGTGAAATATCCAGCCTTGCGCTTTGAGATCTTTGCCCCCGAAGCCAGCGAAGTGGAAGCCCTGGTAAAAGACCAAGGGCTCTTCGGCTTTCGGGATTCCGTGACCGAACGTAAAAC
This sequence comes from Holophaga sp., assembly GCA_030691225.1. Classification (GTDB taxonomy): domain Bacteria; phylum Acidobacteriota; class Holophagae; order Holophagales; family Holophagaceae; genus JAYREN01. The sequence goes on from JAUYES010000340.1 coordinate 3,880, forward strand.
CTGCTGCGAGGTGCGCAAGCTGCGCCCACTGGCGCGAGCCCTAGCCGGTAGCGATGCCTGGCTGACAGGGCTTCGCCGCGAGCAATCGCCCACCCGCACGGAGCTTTCGCCTGTGGCTCCCGATGGCGGCAGCCCTGAGCGCACGAAAATCGCACCGCTTTTGGATTGGACATTGGATCAAGTTTGGGATTTCGCGAAGGCTAACCGCATTCCCACCCATCCATTGCACCTGGCGGGTTTCCCAAGCATTGGCTGCGCGCCCTGCACCCGCGCCATCGAGCCCGGTGAGGAGTTCCGGGCCGGGCGCTGGTGGTGGGAGCAGCCCGAACACAAAGAGTGTGGGCTGCATCGGCGATGACAGACCAAGGCAAACATCGGTGCTTAGTGGTTTGTGTCGGCGAAAAACTCAACGCAGAGAACACGGAGAAACACAGAGGATCGCGGAGGAAGATGCCAATGACGATTTCATCTACGCGCGAAACGATAGTCATGGGTGATCTGACTCATGGTTTAGCCGAGACCCATCACCTATTAACTCCGCGATCCTCCGCATTTCTCAGCGCCTCAGCGTTTCTATTTTTTCTTAAATTACCAAAGCGCTGTTCCTGATCGATGCAGAGTTCCCTTTGCATTAACAATTCGCAAGCATTCAAAAAACGCTCCCCCATTTCAAATAGAACCAAAAATTTTTCCTGGAGAATCCTTTGACGACACTCACTCACCTTCAAGCCCTTGAATCCGAGGCCATCCATATCCTTCGGGAGGTAGCCGGGCAATGCACCAATCCCGCCCTGCTCTTCAGCGGCGGCAAGGATAGCGTGGTGCTGCTCCGCTTGGCGGAAAAGGCTTTCCGCCCCGGTCGCTTTCCCTTTCCACTGGTGCACATCGACACAGGCCACAACTATGCGGAAGTGATTGCATTTCGAAATCGGCGTGCCTCGGAACTCGGAGAAAAACTCATCGTGCGCACCCTGGATGAAAGCATTGCCAAGGGCCGCATCGTGCTGCGCTCCGCTTTGGAAAGTCGAAATCGGCATCAGAGCGTGACCTTGCTCGACACCGTGGAGGAATTCAAGTTCGACTGCCTGATCGGTGGGGCGCGACGCGACGAGGAAAAGGCTCGCGCCAAGGAACGCGACTACAGCTTCCGCGACGAGTTCGG
>JAUYES010000134.1 GCA_030691225.1 Holophaga sp.
AACCACCATTCATCGGCAACCAACCTAACACCATTGAATTCCGGCAAAGAAGGAACCTTCTGGCTCCTTTTCCAAGTCGGGCCAGGGTTTAGCGAAGACTTTTCGTGCTATCGGTTTGGAAAGCGTGAATCTACACCCCCAAGGAGTGCAACCGAGTAACTCTGGTAATTTGGTTCCCCAAAATCATCACCAAAAAAAAACCGTGACATAACCTTCTGTCAGATAATTTTTATTTTTATATGCAAAAAGTAAAAGGGTGATCCGCATATGCGAACCACCCTTTTTAAAGGATTTTAGAAGAAATTACTTCTTCTTCTTCCCGCCCTTGCCGTTCACATCGTCAGCAAGCTTCTTGCCGGGTTTGAACTTGGCAACCTTCTTGGCAGCGATCTTGATCTTCTGGCCATCGCGGGGATTACGGCCGGTGCGGGGGCCGCGGGCGACGACAGAGAAGGTGCCGAAACCGACCAGCGTGACTTTGTCGCCAGCGCGCAGAGCGGAGCTAACAGAAGCAATCACCGTATCCAGGGCGGCAGCGGCCTTGGACTTGTTAACATCGGCCTTTTCGGCGATGGCGGCGATGAGTTCAGCCTTGTTCATGAAAACCTCCAAAAAAGGGAGCTAAGTCCCGTATTAAAAAAAGTGTTTTGAACGCTCTTACGAGACGTCCGCCGCTGTTGACTTTTCAAGAGCGAGCACTCTTGAAATCCCCGTGAATACTGGTCTTGCTCTTAACTACAAGAAGGGTAGGTCTGCGAATCAACTCCGTCAAGGGTTTAAGCATTTTTTTTTTTGCGGATGCGCTGACTTGGCCGTTCTAACGATGTGGATCACACCCAAATCCTTCCATGATGGACATCGTAAGCAATGCAAATCAACAAGATGCGCGTGGAACATGGCCCCCTGAGGCACCATTGACTCTGGAATCAATGCCTGGGCAGATTCGCACTCCGATAGAGGGCATGAAGGCCTGAAAGGCCTACAATGTGGACATGTCATTCCCCTATTTCCTGCGCCTAGCCTACATCGGCACCGACTTCCATGGGTGGCAGATCCAGACTCACCTCCGAAGCGTTCAAGCCGATCTTTGGAAGGCCCTGCGCGCTTTTGACCCTGTTGCACCCATGCCTCAAGGTACAGGCCGCACCGATGCAGGTGTGCATGCCAAGGCCCAAGGCGTCATCATTCGGATGACACGCGAATGGGATCCGTACCGACTGTTATCTGCCATCAACGCCCACCTTGCACCCGACGCGCGGGTCTGTGAGGCCCTCCCCGTGCACGAAGACTTTTGGCCCCGACATCACGCGCTGGCCAAACGCTATGTCTATCGCATCCACCAGGGCCAGGCCGATGACCCTTTCGAGCGCAATCATCGTTGGTATGTCCACGGCAGGAGCCTTCTGGATGCAGAGGCCATGGCCAAAGCATCAGGATTTTTGATTGGAACCCATGACTTCTCGAGTTTTCGACATCAAGAATGCGCAGCCAAGACCCCCGTTCGAACGATCTATAAAGTAGATATCGTGGAACAAAATGGAAAAATAGACCTAGTCTTCGAGGGCAATCGTTTCCTGATGCACCAAGTGCGGATCATGGCTGGAACCCTGGTTGATATCGGGAAGGGGCGCATCCTTGCCGACCACCTCGGGCAAATAATTGCTGGCCGTGATCGTTCCAAGGCAGGACTAACCGCCCCGCCTCACGGACTCTGCCTCGAAGAAGTCTGGTATGAGACAAAGTGGGGGATTGGGGTGGCCTGCCCCTGGGGCAATTCCCCCGAAATTGACCCTCATTAATCTCCGGTCGTGAATGGGCCGAACAATCTCTATGGATCATCAAGTTGACCGAAGCCCCGCAAGGAGAAAACGATGAGCACTCCTAAACCACGCGTCCTGATCGTCGACGAACCATCGGTTGAACGGACAGCGTTATGCCATTTGTTAGAAGGAGATTTTCAGGTAGCCACCGCCACCGCCGCAGAGGCCCGAAGTGTGGCCGAAGCCGAGGATAGCGAATTGGTCCTTGTTGGCTTGGCCACTGGGGATGCCTTGGCGGTTTGCAATAGTCTTAAGTCCGATCCAGCCACGGCAGAACTGCCCGTGTTGCTACTGAGTGTTCCCGAAGATGAAGCCCTCGAAGCCAGTGCTTTGAAGGCTGGGGCCGCCGACTTCCTGCCCCACCCCTTGCGGGCGGCCACCGTCATGGCTCGAATCAAGGTGCACATCGAGAACCGCCGCTTCCGGGGCATCCTGAAAAACCTCTCGTGGCTGGATGC
>JAUYES010000137.1 GCA_030691225.1 Holophaga sp.
CATCCAGCATCACGTTGTTGAGTTTGGTGTCGTTGTGGGTGATGCGCTCTGGAATATCTCCAGAGGCCTGCAAATCCAAGAGGCAATGTGCCAGTGTTTCGCGGCTCAGCGCGAATTCGATTTCAGGACCTGCAACCGCTACACGACCCAGTGGATCCGACGCTATGGCTTGGCGAAATGTCTCCAAGCGCCGCACGGTGTCATGGAAAAAAGGGATCGTTTCCGTAAGTCTTGGCCCCGTGTAATCGGCGAGTAGGCGCTGGAAATTGCCGAAGGCCTTGGCCGCAAAGTATGCCTGGTCGGGCGTTTCCAGCAAATCATAGGTGCGGCCCCCTTCGATGAAGAGGTATACCCTCCAGAAGCCGAGCTCTGCATCGTCGAGATAGCACGCCCCTTCATGGGTTTGCATCAGGGTCAGAACACGGCGACTAACATCCTTGGCTCCGGTTGATTCCAATTTGCGCCGAATATGCCTGGTGACATTTTCGACATTGGCCATGAGGCCGGCAGCGTCCTTGAAGATAGACGTATTCAAACACTGGAAGAGGTAGCGGATGCGCTGTCCGGCTTGATCCACCGTTACGGCGTAGGTTCCATTGATATGCCCCGACCCATAGGGCTCGCCACAGATGTAGTGCCCGGGTATCCGAAAGGCGGCACAAATTTTCGGCAATATTCGAAGGGCGTTCATCTTCATCTCCATAGATCTACCGGGTACATACCTTGATCGATTAACGCTTGAATTCGGGCAGCGACTCCCGCTCTATCTTCTTGATAGGTCACCCCGAACCAGCGGTCGGGTGTGTGCAATAGCTGAACGGTGGCTTTACCTTCCGATAGGAGTGCATCCACCACACCGGGCAAGAAAAATTCAGCCTTTGGATCTGCACCATGGGTGCGAAGGAAGTCGCCAAACCGTGTGGTCAATTCCACAAAGATGCTGGGATGAAAGCCCCAAAAATTCATAGAGACAGGCTCATTTCCGGTGAAACGGTGCACTTCACCTTGGCTGCCGCGTTCAAGGGCACCCGCACCATCCCGCTCTAAGCCGGTGTGCTCGGTTACGCTTTCCAGCAGGTGCGTGCTGCCCACCGAACAGATACCCCGAGCCACTGAACCATGATCGGAAAGGGTATTCGCCAAGCGAAAGGCGACCATGGCATAGGCTGTTTCACTTCGTGCTTTCTGCAGCCAAGTGGTCAGGGCCTGAAAGGCACTGGCTCCATAGAAATCATCGGCGTTGATCACCAGGAAGGGGGCCTGCACTTTTGAGCTTGCGGCCAAAACTGCATGGGCCGTGCCCCAAGGCTTAGTTCGCCCCACGGGAACCGAAAAACCTGGCGGCAAAAATTCCAGCTCCTGGTACGCGTAGTCGACCTCGAGCCAACGTTCATACTTGTCGCCGATCTTCGTGCGAAAGGCCGTTTCGAGTTCACGGCGAATTACGAAAATTACCCGCTGCACGCCCGCCCGGTGAGCATCGTAGAGCGAATAATCCATCACGGTTTCACCGTTTGGCCCCACCGTCTCTAGTTGTTTGAGGCCTCCAAAACGACTGCCCATGCCTGCCGCCATGACTACGAGTTCTGGGGTCATGCTTCTTCTCGGTGGGTGAGAAACCAGTCATAGGTTTGGGCCAATCCTGCTTGTACCGCCGTGCTCGGCGTCCAGCAAAGCTCTCGAATGGCTTTGCTAGCATCCATTACCGAACGCCGCTGCTCGCCTGGAATCGCCGCGCCATGGTGAATCAAGGTTGGGTCCGCTTGAGCACAATGACAGAGCGATGTTGCCAGTTCCTGAATCGAAGTTTCTATGCCCGTGCCTAGATTGAAAATCCCGGTGGCGCGTTGTTCTAGCACGCGGCTCACGGCATCGGCGAGATCAGGAGCGAAAACAAAATCGCGCGTCTGGCTGCCATCGCCGTTTACCTGCAACGGCAACTGATCCCTTAGGCGTTTGCAGAAAACGGCCACTACGCCTGCTTCACCCCGGGCACCTTGTCGTGGCCCGTAGACATTGGAGAAACGCAGGCTGCAACTGGCGAGCCCCTTTTGCACTTTGTAGGCGTGCAGGTATTTGTCCACAGCCAGTTTTGCCACACCGTAGGGATTGATCGGCACTTCGGGATGGGCTTCGGACTGGGCTCCTGACGCCTCTCCATAGATTGCCCCGCCGCTGCTAGCAAACACGAAATGCTGCAGGCCCTTGGCAAGCCCTGTTTCGATGAGGCGAAGCGTGGCCAGGATGTTTTCCTCCGCATCGAAGACGGGATCCTGGCAACTGACCCGCACATCAATTTGGGCCGCGAAATGCAAAATCGCCTCAGGGCGAAGGTGGCCGATGATTTCGGGTAGCCGGATGCTGCGAATATCCAATTCAATAAATTCTGCACGGGGATCCACCTGGTATCGGGAACCACTCCGAAGGTTATCGATGACGGCCACTTCGTGACCCTCTTGCAGGCAACGATCAACCACATGGCTGCCGATAAAACCAGCGCCGCCGGTTACGAGAACTCGCATTAATGCACCTCGGGAAATTTGATCGGTGAGTCAGTTCATGGTGACGCAGGGAAGAACAGAAGGGAAACGCGGGCGCTCCGAAGGAAGCTGATTGGTTGGAGGGAGTTAGATTGAAAGAATAAATGAGCGCTCAAAAAATAAATTCGAAAATCCAAAAATCCCTCTTGACCGATGCTCCAGACATCCATACGCTACGTAAAATTCTTCGCGTTGGCAATTCTTTTGTTTGCTCAAAGTTTTAACCAAAACACGAACACCCAACCCTTCTCACCTCTCCCTACTTTTCCACTTCTCAACTTCAGTTTGTTCAAACCCCACCTTTTCGCTTGGAGGTCCTAAATGTCGTTTCGAAACAAACTTTTGAGGTACGGACTGGTTGTGGTCCCGGTCCTGATGCTGCCGCTCGCGGCGCAGGATAAGCCGTTGTCCTTCGAGATGAAAATGCGAGCTGGCCTCACTACCGGGGCGCTCCAAAAGGATCATTTCGATAACAAGGCCATGGGCTTCGGCGTGGCCGCCAGTTATCCCATGGGAAAGACAGCGGCGGTGACCGCTGAGCTATCGTTCGATCTCCTACCGGGGCGTCATCGAGATGTGATGCCCGCTGGCGGTACCGTTTGGGTCAACCCGGCCAATCCTGTCACAACCACGGGTTCTACACCCTATACGCTGAATCCCACTTATTCCTACGATGACCGCAAGGAGAGCTCCCAAGGGTTTTCCTTGCGCCTTGGCTACACCGATAGCTTTCCGGTTCTCGAAGGCCTGAGCTGGCAGGCAGGCATTTCCTTGGATCGGTACGCGGCGAAGAGTGAGTTCAAATACACCTTCATCGCCGTTCCCACTCCGCCTGCGGTTACGCAACCAGATGGAACGGCGGTTGTCCCCTACGAGGGTGGAACCTTTGTGGCGGGTGGAACCAAGATTGTGCCGGGGCTCTTTGTAGGTGTGAAATACGCCTTTGCCAAGGACAAGGGCTTGGAATTCAACATCCGCAATATCGGGGCAGCCCACAACCATTTCATCCCCTTCACCTACACGGGCCAGGCGGCTCGGCTGGAGAGCAGTACCAGCCGTGGTTTCGTCTTTGAATTTGCCCTGTCCGTGAAGATCTGACGCGCTCGACACCTAGAAGGAGTGAATGGATATGACTAAGCGCTCTATGCTCACCCCCTTTGCGCTGCTCATCGCCGCGAGTGCGATGATGGCCCAGGACACCTCAGGCACACTGTCTGGCAAGGCCACCACTCGAGATGGCAAGGCCATCGCGGGCGCGGTGATCCGGATTGCATCGCCCAAACTGCTTGGCGAACGAACGACCGTCAGCGACAGCCAGGGACAGTTCCGCATCCCCTTGCTACCTACCGGCGATTACACCTTTGTGGTTACGGCCAACGGTTTTCTTGGCAAGAAGGGAAACTTCCAAATTTTGGCCGGGCAAACCATGGGTATCGTGGCGGCCATGACACCGGTTAATCAGGTTGAAGCGGTGGTGGTTGTTACCGCAACGGTAGCTCAGGCTGATAAAACCGATACCGTCACCCAGACCAATTTTTCGGCCGAGACTTTAAACCAGATCGTCACCCCTGATCTTGCCAACTTCTCCATCCTTGTGCCGGGTATCAACAAATCCCTGACCGACCAGGGCAATCTCAATATCCGAGGTGGTACAGGCCATTCCACCAAGACACTGCTCAACGGCGCCACCGTGACGGAAGAGGGCGGCGGCTACGTGCTTGAGATGCCGACCTTAACCGACATGATCGAATCCATGTCCGTGATTCAGTCACCCATGAATGCCCGCTATGGCAATACCGATGGTGGCATCGTGAGTGTTGTTACGACGCGCGGTAGCAATACGTTTGCGGGCACCATCCGGGCTTCTTTCTCTCGCCCATTTTGGACAACGACGAACCCGTCTTATGCCGACCGCAACGGTGTTTCGAACCTGCCTTCGCCCAAAGCGGATGATGCCACCAAACGCTATGACATCACGATCAAGGGGCCTCTCTGGAAGGATCACATCACCTTTGCCTATGGCGGGAAGTTGACGCCCACCAGTACCTGGGTGCAACAGAATCAGCGCCTTCAGAGTGATATACCGCAGCCTACCGATCCCAATGGCATTTTCTTTCGCGATCCCGCTAACGGTAATGTGATCCGCAAAACCAATCTGTGGGGCCAAAACGCCGACTTTAAGGGCGAGGAATATAGTCAATTCAACCAGTTCATCGTGTTCGCCCAGATCACGCCCAATCACCAGTTAGAGTGGAATTACACACAGTCCTTGGATGCTGGGCGGTACGGGGATGATTACCACGAGAATTTGGATGCCCCTCCCGGAAATCTGGAGACCTACCCCGTCCAAGTGTGGAATCTGGCCTACAAGGGCATTATCGGAAATCGCGGAGTTTTAGAGGCCCGCTTTGGGCGCACTCACCGCGCGTGGGAACATCCATTCAGCGGCACTCCAGCCATCCATCTGCAGACCTATTCCACCTACACACCGAATCCGGACGGAAGCTACGCCTCTGATAGTCTGCTGAGTGGTTTCGACAACGGCGCCGCGAGTTTCAACACCTATGGTTATCCCTTTGATAAAGGTGATTCGGTCCACAACATTTCCTCGGCGATCAACTATCAACATGTGTTGGAACTAAAAGGTACTCACTTGATCGATGTGGGCTACCAGGGTGAAAATTTTCAGTGGAACACCCAGTCCAATGGCAACCCGTTGCAGTTCTGGATTCCGGGCATGATCGCCAGTGATTTGACCGCGGGCGATATCTACAACGCAGACCCCTCGGCCATCAGGAATCCGGGTGCCTACGCGGGGCGCTATATCGTTTTCAACTACGCAGCACTCTTGAGCAATCTTGATCCGACATTCGGGAATGCTCCCATCCTGGATAGTCCGTACGAAGGCCTGACGCCTCGAATGCAGCAGCTTTCGGGCAATGCTGCGGGCTACTACAACACGGATACCAAATCCATCTACGTGAATGATCTCTGGTCCATCAACCAGCACCACAGTGTCATGGGTGGCCTGCGCGTTGACTTTTTCAAGGCCTACGACACCGTGAAAACCATGGTGAAGTACAACCTGCCCACCCTGCGCTTTGAATACAAGTGGGATATCAAGGGTGATCAATCTCAGGTTGTGAACTTCTCCTACGGCCAATTCCATACCCGCGAACCCGGTAGTCTCTTCTACGCCATGGCCCAGGGACGCTTGGGGAATGTGGATGTGAAGTATTGGAACCAGGGCAGCGCCTCTCCCTACCTGGTGACTCGAGAAGAGATTCTGAACCCTGCAAATTACGGTTATCAAAAGTCCCAAGTGATCGCAGCGGCAGGACAGGTGGCAGACCCATCCTGGAAGGCTCCCGTTTCGACTGAAATTAATTTGGGATTCCGCCGCAACCTTGAGTCAGGCGGCTATTGGCGCCTGACAGCCATTTCCAAAACATGGAAAAACCTTTTTGATTTCTACCCGGGCCCAGTTACGGACAACCCCAATCCGGGCGGTGCTCCTATCCTGCAGCGTGTGTTGCGCAACAGCGATGAGTTCACCCGCACCTACAAGAGCGTGGAGTTCGAATGGATGCTGCCCTTGACTAAGGCGCTCACCTTTGGGGGCAACTACACCTTCAACCGCTTGATGTACAACGGCCGTGGCAGCGTAGATAGCCCCAGCCGTGGATTGAGCAGCATGTGGTGGGGTTCCTTCTACGATACGTTCCAAAGCCGGGGACAATACATGCCCTCGCGGCTTCTAAACCCGGAACATTACTTCAAGTGGTACCTCAACTACGACCTGACCAAGGGCCGAGTGCGCTCCAATTTGTCGCTGCATGGAACCTACACCACGGGCATGCCGACCATGGATACCATGACCAGCTACATTGGCCGTCCTACGGTTGCTGGGTATTACAACGGCACCACCTTGAACAACCGTACCGGTTTGCCCACCACCCTGGCCAATTACGTCAATACCCAGGGAACGGGCCAGGATATCTGGGATGTTGCCATGAGGTACAACCTGGAAGTGCCCGTGATCCGCACCCTGGTCTGGTTTGTGAATATGAATGTGGTCAATCCCTTCAATACTCGGAGCCTAGCGGGTTGGAGCGTTGCCGGAATGCCGAGTGCCCAGATAATTCCCGCGAACAACACCGAAGGAAGACCTGCCAGCAACCCCTATCCCTACGGCTGGCGCAGCGGCACCGGAAGCATGCCCACCTACAACGGTCGTCAGCCTGGGCGATCAATCTCCTTCGAAACCGGCATTCGCTTCTAGCCCACGGAGAGAAACGATGAACATTCGCACCCACATTGTCATTGGCAGCCTCGCTCTCCTTCCGACCCTTCAGGCGCAGGAGACCAAACCCAACCTCGTTGCCTCGGCTGGCCTCACCTGGACCCAGGGCAGCAGCCGCGATCTCACTCAAAAGGCCATCGGCGGCTATAACCTTGAACTGGGCTTTCGGTTTCATTCCGAAGAAGACTTGGGCGTAGGTTTCCAGCTCTATGCCGGGTGGCTGAAGATGCCAGCGGGAACGGTCACCGTCCCTCGCCGGTCAACCCTGCCCAACAGCACCTACCAAATGGTGAGCCCTCATTTTGGTCTGGATGTGATCTACAAACCCTTTGCGACGGTGCCGATCGCGTTTACCACCGGACCCGCCTTCCATGTCTGGCAGGTGGATGCGAAGGATGGTGTTGGCGATTCCAAAATCGGCCAACAGGGCCTGAAGGTCGGTTGGCGCGTGGGCACTTGCTATGAGATCAATAAATCAATGAGCGTGAGCCTGAATTACACCCTTTCGGAATGGCGCAGCAATTCGGATATGGCCTACGTCGAAGGGCTCAACCCCAGTCGTCCCGCCTACTTCACCGTGATGGCTCACTATCACTTCTAGTCATTTGGATCGATGACATGAAGCTCGGAGAGTGAAAGCTCTCCGAGCCATTGAATGGATATCATCTTCGCCTTTTCCTCGTTCAATTTGGAGTTGCCCATGAGCCAAAACGTCGTGTCTCGGCGTCTTTTCTTGCAAGCCACCGCGATGGCCGGAGTCACGGCGAGTCTAAATGCGGCCACGGGCGAACGACCGCAGGGGCAGCCTTCCAAAAACGCCCTTAAAACCATGATGGGCGTGCCGTTCGAAAAAATGGACAAGGTGCGCATTGGCGTGATTGGTGCGGGCCGTCGGGGCCAGAGTGTCATGAGCGATTTGCTCAATGTGCCTCACGTCGAGATCCGGGCCGTTTGCGACATCGATCCGCTTATGATCGCCCTCACCAAAAAACGTTTCGCACGCAAGGGTTTGGCGGAACCGCGCTTCTATGGCAAAGACGACCGTGATTTCGAAAACCTCTGTCGGCAGGATGATCTGGATTTCATCTTCATCGCCACGCCCTGGGAATGGCACGCCAAGCAGGCCCTTTGCGCCATGCGCCAGGGCAAGCATGTGGGGGTGGAAGTCCCGGCAGGCGTGACTCTGCCGGAGCTGTGGGAACTGGTGCGCACCAGTGAACAAACGCGCAAGCACTGCATGATGATGGAGAACTGCTGCTACGGCGATAACGAGATGATGGTGCTCGCCATGGCCCGCCAAGGACTCTTTGGCACCATTACCCATGGCGAGGCCTCCTACATTCATGGTCTGCGAATGGTCATGAACGAGCAGGATCCGGAAGGTCGTTACGTCAGTGAGGCCACTTGGCGCCGAGCCTGGCACACCAAGGAAAATGGCAATCTCTATCCCACGCATGGGCTGGGGCCCGTCTGCTGGTACATGGGCATCCACCGGGGCGATCGCCTCGATAGCCTGGTCTCCATGTCCAGCCTGGAGGCTTCCCTTAGCGAAGATCAGGCGGTCCGCTTCCAAGGGCGGAATGAGAAGTATGTCTGCGGCGATATCAACACCAGCATCCTCCGCACCTTCAAGGGGCGAACGATCCTGCTGCAGCACGACACCGTTTCGCCCCGTCCCTACACCCGCCACAACATGATCCAGGGCACGAAGGGGGCCTTTGCCGATTATCCGGAACGCCTGTATCTCGAAGAAGTCGCGACGAAAACTAAAAGCCATGCCTGGATCGAAGGCGACGAGGCCTTGAAGCCTTACCGTGAACAGTACGTGCATGAACTCTGGAAACGTGTGGGGGATCTCGCTCGCAAGAATGGTGGTCACGGGGGCATGGACTACATCATGTGTTACCGGGCCGTGGAGTGCATGTTGCAGGGGCTTGCGCCGGATTTCGATGTCTACGATGCGGCGGCCTGGAGTGCGCCATTCCCTCTTTCGATCGCGAGCGTCAAGGGTGGCGGTTCCTTGCAAAAAATTCCCGATTTCACCCGTGATCACTGGAGTCAACTCGCATGAGCGCACCTTGGCAACGTTCCGGCTGGAAAGCCTTCTCCATGGCCCTGGTGATGGCGCTTGCAACCATGCCTGTTCGGGGAGACGAACGCCTGAAAGATATTGCGTGTCGTTCGGTTCACGTGGCCTACGACGCGCCGGAAAGCCTAGCGTTCTACAACGAGGTCAAGGTCGAGAAAAGCGCCTCGGGCACCTTCTTCATGGTCTGCGGTTGGAAGGACGGCTATTTCGGAATTCAAGAAGGCGGTGACGGTGCAAAGCAGCTGATTTTTTCGGTTTGGGATAGATTCAAAACCGATGATCCGGGAGCTGTGCCGGATGGCCAACGGGTGATGCTCGTGCACCAGGATCCGAAGGTTCGGGTGGGCCGTTTTGGGGGTGAAGGCACGGGGGGTCAGAGTTTCCTGGCCTATCCCTGGAAGATCGGGACGACCTATCGCTTCATGGTTTCGGCCAAGCCAGCGGGTCGGCGCACCGAGTTCACGGGCTGGTTCTTCATGCCGGTAGTGAAGGCTTGGCGCAAGCTCATCACCTTTAGCACGATCACCGAAGGGCGCGGTTTGACCAGTTTTTATTCCTTCATTGAGGATTTCAAACGGGATCGAAAATCCACGCGGCATATCCGACAGGCTAGTTATGGCCAGGGTTGGACTCTGGGCCTGGATGGCGAATGGCGCGGCATCGGTGGCGCTAAATTCACGGCGGATCGCAACCCGGTGCAAAACATCAATGCGGGAATGAAGGAGGGGCGGTTCTTCTTGACTACCGGAGGAACAACTCAAAACACCAACACGCCGCTTTGGGGGGCCATGTCTTTGGAAACCCGCGGCGTCCGACCGGAAGATTTGCCCTACGCTAAGAACTAGAGCCCATTTTTTTGAAATCTAATCCGCCGAAAATTCGACGGCCCTGGAGTGCGACTGTGGAATCAGCTTCATCTTCTTTTGCGAAAAGCCTATTCAATGCGGTGCCCAGGGTCTTGCCTCGCCTCGATCCTGGTTTCAGGCCGTTATCCCTGGGGCTGAAGGCCTACCGCAATGCTTTGGCCGCGGAGTCATCTGCAGAACGAGTTTGCATCGCCTTGGAACAAGCACCGGGTCGCATCACACGCAAGGATTTGGAAATCTTTTCTCCCGCCGCTGGGCGTGACGCCGATAACCTTCGCTACGTTTCCACGATGCTTAATTTTCTGCTGTGGTCCTGGGGTGGGTGGCGTGTGGTTTTATCGGGCCCCGAGGCGCTCTGCCAAGCCATTGTGGCGGAGTATGCACCGGGGGGCGCGCGAGCCTTCGATGCGGGCATCATGAGCCAAGCCTTCGATCGTCCCTTTCATATTGAAATCGCTGCGGTAGTGCCCGAGGCGAGCAGTTCGCCCTTGGTGCTCGGCGGGAATTTGGAGGGTTGCCGCATCGGTTTCGATCTGGGTGCCAGCGATTACAAAGTCGCGGCGGTGATCGATGGGGAAGAGGTCTTTAGTGCCGAATTGCCATGGAATCCGAAAGTCGAACCTGACCCGGCCTATCACTACGAGCGCATACAAGCGGGGCTCAAATTGGCGGCCTCACACCTGCCACGGGTGGATGCCATCGGCGGCAGTTCCGCCGGGATTCTGGTGGATAACCAGGTGATGGTGGCTTCGTTGTTTCGGGCCGTTCCGCCGGAGGTATTCAAGGAGCAGGTCAAGCCGCTGTTTCAACGATTGCAGACCGAGTGGAACCTGCCGCTGGAAGTGATCAACGATGGTGATGTGACGGCTCTGGCCGGGGCGCTCTCGCTGGGGATGACGGGTATGCTGGGCATTGCCATGGGATCGAGCGAGGCTGCGGGCTTTTTGGATCGTTCTGGCCGGATAACGGGTTGGCTCAACGAACTCGCCTTTGCTCCGGTGGATGCCAATCCCGAGGCTGGCACTGACGACTGGTCGGGCAACCCTGGCATCGGC
>JAUYES010000341.1 GCA_030691225.1 Holophaga sp.
GGCGGCGCTAAAAGGTGAAGATGGGCTAGAACATCTACAGCCCTGGGTTTCCACCAGCCAGGAGCTTTATCGACTGTGGCCCGGCGTACTCGAACATCGCATCGCCGCATGCTGGTCCAAGCAACGCCTTGCCTTTTCGGATGCACACGTAGGCTCAACCAGTCTTGCTCGCACCCATATGCAGGAGGCGCGCAAAATTTTGGAAGAAGATTTAAACCCTGCGCCACTGCCCTCCAGGCTCCGTTTTGAGCAGATCCGTCTAGCTCGGCTGGAAGGAGCCTTGGATGGGCTTTTAGGCCTGTCTCCTGGCCCCGCATACACCCGAGCTGGGGCTGCATTGAATGCACTTACCCCGGAATTGCGAAAGCATCCGGATGGCATCGACGAAGACTTCACTCTTAACTACGAACGAGCCGCCGTGGACCTCGGTTGGGGGCTGGATATCTCGCCCCAAATCGCCGCGCTGCAAAGGGTACTGGATGATTGGATGAAGGCCAAGCACTCCATCGCTTGGTTCACGGCCAATCAAATCATGCTTTGGCGCTTGCGCGGCTTGCAGGATCTCAGTCAGGGCCGAAGCGGCGAACAATGGGTGGCCCAAGGGCTTAAACAGATTCGTTTCGCCCGCGAAAAATCCATGACCCGAATGGTGGAAGTCTGGTCTGGCGTGGAAGGCGCCTTGTTGGTGCAATCCGCCCGAAGCCTTGATGGCAACAAAAAGAAGGAGTGTCTAGAGCAAGGCCTGCGGCGCTTGCAAATGGCCACCGCCATGGATGAATCCCTGCGCTGGACCTTCCGGCAGGAATTCAAGATGGCTTTGGAAAATTGAGGCCCCGATGCTGACTTGGCACATGGCCTTGGCCCTGGATGAAGGCGCGACCCTGCCGATCTTTCTGCAGATTGCCCAAGGTATTGAACGAGCCATCCAAGAAGGGCGTCTCAAGAGTGGCGATCCCTTACCCGGAACCCGAGCCATGGGCGAACAGTTGGGCGTGAACCGCAATACGGTAGTCGCCGCGTATCAGGAACTGATCGCCGAAGGCTGGCTCCAAACACTCGGCGGGGGCGGCACCTTTGTGGCACACACCTTGCCGCGATCCTTGCCGGGCAACGGAGCGGCGGGCCTCGCCCAGGGTGCCCGACCCTTCAGGATTAACCCGGCCCCCGGCGACCAGGCCCGAGAGCACTTTCCTGCGTCCGTGCTGTCATGCCTGACCGGCGAAGTGGACCCACGCATGCTTCCCATGGAAGCCCTCACCCGGGCCTACCAAAGAGCCGCCCGAACCCATGATGCCAAGCAGTTCACTCACGAAAACCCTCAAGGCAACGCTCGGTTCCGCACGGCCCTGGCTGGCATGTTGGCTCAGATCAAAGGCATCAATACCGCTCCCGAATCGTTGCTCATTCTGCCGGGATTGCGTGAAGGCCTGACCCTGGCCTGCCGCGCCTTGCTGCATCCCGGCGATGGCGTTGTGGTCGAAGCCTTAGGCAGCCGAGTCCATTGGGAGGTTCTGCGCTGCTCAGGTGCCACCCTCCATCCGGTGAACGTGGATGCAGAAGGACTTTGCGTGCACGATCTCCCCAACCTCTTGGCGACAAACCCCATTCGCCTGATCGTGGTAACCGCTCTACGACAGTACCCCACCACGGTTTCCCTTTCACCCGAACGCCGCAAGGCCTTGCTATCACTGGCCGAAGCCCGCGAAATCCCCGTACTGGAACTCGATCTGGATCCGGGTTTTCATTACGAAGGTTCCCCCACGCTCCCTCTGGCGGCCGAGGATCGGCAGGGAACCGTGCTCTACCTCGGAGCCTTTTCGAAATTACTGTTCCCGAATCTTCCCGTGGCCTTCCTACACGCATCTCCAGATCTGGTCCGAGAATTGGTGGGATGGCGGCAGGCCCTAGCCCAAGGGGGTGATCCTTTCCTGGAACGAGCCCTGGCCGAACTTCTCGAGGATGGTGAAATCCAGCGGCACCTCAACCGCCTGCGCCGAAACTCCCGCGAACGGCGCGATGCCCTCGCCCAAGCACTTAAAAATAACTTGGGCGATGTTTTGACGATCGACCTTCCCGATGGAGGTTTGGCCTTCTGGTTGGGCGTCAAAGATCCGAAGCTGAATGTGAAGGCCTGGGCCGAGCGGGCCATGCAGTCAGGCCTCGCCTTTCGTCCTGGATGTGATTACACCTTTGATGGCGAGGATATTCCTTGGCTGCGCATGGGCTTTGGTTCACTTTCGCTCGAGGAACTAAGTGAAGCCGTGATGCGTTTGGCGAAAACCAAGGCGTGACGATTCTGTGACCCAGCTCACAGCACCTTTCAAATGTTAATAACAATAGTTTTATGCTGCAGGCAAATCTTCAAAAACCACCGGACCAGCGACCATCTGCAAACCGGACCAGGCAAAACCAAGAACTCGATCCGACACTGACCGAGTTCAATCGATCCTTCCGTCTTAATTAATCAACACCGCGACCGGTCCACTCCATGGATCGGTCGTTTTGTCGTTGCCCAATGCGCCTCCCAGGAGGCCTATCGGGCCGGAGCGTCGTTTGAAACAAATCCCCCATTACCCTGACCCATCTGGGTCCTTTTCGTGGAGTCACCATGCATTGCCGCCTGACCCTACTCAGCACCTTGCTCATCACAGGTGTTCTCTCCGCCCAAACGCCCGAAGCCCAGCAGAGCTTTAAGGTAATGGAAGAACGCGTCGCACCGATTCGCGCGTTGCTGGCATCGGAACGGAATGCTTTGGGTCTGAATGAGAAGCACAATTTCAGTCTGAAATCCGTTGTCCCTGATGAACATGGCGATCAGATCATCCGCTTTCACCAGACCTTTCAGGGGCTGCGCGTATGGGGTGGTGAAACCATCGTGTTGGCCGATGCCAATGGCGCCCACAAGGGTGAAAAGGTCTATTCGGTTCGACCGGTCAGCGATTTGAATGTAACGCCGACCCTGCAATCCAGCGAAGCCATTGAGCTTTTCAACACGCGCTTGGAAGTCAACCTCCAGCCTTCGGATGACGAACCACTCGCCCAATCCCACATCATGACCAGGACCATGGATCCGGACGATGAGATGGGTCTCAGGACTGGCCCGAGGAAACCCGTCGTCCGAATGCTCTCCAAGCCCACCGCCGAACTGCTTGTCTACCCCATCATGCGCCAAGTCCGCATTGCCAGTGCTGTGGCCAAGGCCGAGCACGAACTTTTGGCCACTGACATGGAAGACGTGGTTGATCGGGTTGCCCTGGCTTACTACGTTCAGATTCGTCGCGTCGTAAACGGGAAAACGTCCTTTCAGGATGCGCTCGTGGATGCACACTCTGGCGAGGTCCTGAGCCAGTGGAATGCCCTCCAGACCGGCAACGTTAAAGGCATCGGCAAGACCCTGTACAGCGGCACCGTTGAACTGGATGTCAACCAGAACGGATCCATCTACGAGATGAGGGATGTGGTCCGCGCCACGAGCCCGCAGTTCAACGTGACTCCCAGCAACAGCAGCACCGTCTACACAAGCACATCCACGACCTTTGGCAATGGCACCACCAGCGATACCAAGAGCGTGGCTGCAGACGCACTGTGGGGCGTGCAGGCGACCTACGATGCCTTATACAACTGCTTCAACTGGCGGGGAGTCAATAACGCCAATGCTGGCCTAAACGTCAAGGTCCACCTCAACGAGGACAACGCCTACTTCGATGGCGGAAACACCATCACCTTCGGCGACGGCATCAGCTACTTCAAGCCACTGCTGGAAATGGATGTCGTGGCTCACGAATATGGCCACGCTGTCTGCCAAGCCACAGCAAATCTCACCTACAGCGGCGAGTCGGGAGGCCTGAACGAGGCCAATTCCGACATTCAAGGTACTTTCGTAGAGTTCTACGCGGCGGGCGGCAAGACCGGTAACGTCATTCCCGCCAGCGGCGGCGACTGGGTGCTGGGCGCCAAGATTTCCAAGGACGGCAACCCGCTGCGCTGGATGTACAAGCCCAGCAAGGACGGCAAGAGCCCTGACATCTGGTCCTCCACCCTCGGCAATATCGATGTGCATTACAGCAGCGGCCCCGCCAACCGGATGTTCTATTTCCTCTCCCAGGGTTCCACCGCCAGCGGAGATTACTACAGCTCCAAGTTGACCTACGGCCCCATGACGGGCATCGGCATTCACAAGGCCGCCAACATCTGGTTCAAGGCCCTCACCACCAAGATGACCTCCAGCACCAAGTACGCGGCCGCCTATACCGCGTGCAAATCAGCGGCCGAGCAACTCTACGGTGTGGGTAGCCCCGAAGCCGTTGCCACCACCCGCGCCTTTGCCGCCATCGCTGTGACCTCGGACGTTCCCCAGGGTGTGAGTGTCAGCATCACTCCCACCACTGCCAGCGTGAAAACCGGCGCCACCTATCAGTTCAGCGCCTCCGTGGTCGGCAGCAGCAACACCGCTGTCACCTGGACCGCCACCGGCGGCACCGTGAGCACGAGCGGCCTCTACACGGCCCCCACGACCACCGGTACTTACACCGTTAAGGCCACCAGCGCCGCCGACACCACCAAGTCCGCCTCGGCCACCGTCACCGTATCCCCGGCCACGGGTGTGAGCGTCGCCATTACTCCTACCACGTCTACGATTCAGACCGGCGCCACCCAGCAGTTCACGGCCTCCGTCACCGGAAGCACCAACACCGCAGTTACTTGGACCGCCACCGGCGGCACCGTGAGCACCAGCGGCCTCTACACCGCCCCCGCCACCGCCGGCACCTACACCGTAAAAGCCACTAGCGCCGCCGACACTACCAAATCGGCTTCCGCCACGGTCACCGTGACCACTGGCGGTGGAGAGAAGATCCTCAACGGCGGCTTTGAAAGTGGCGCCACCAGCTGGGCGGGAACCACGGGCGTCATCGGTAACTGGAACAAATCGCCCTATTACGAAGTCTCTTACGAAGGCCTGAATGCCGCCTTCCTGGGTGGCAATGGCGCGACCTCCACGGAAACGCTCTACCAGTCCGTGGCCATTCCCAGCACCGCCACCCGGGCAACCCTGAGCTTCTATCTCCACATCGGCACCAAGGAAAGCGGCACCACCGTCTACGACAAGCTGGCCGTGCAGGTTCGCAACAGCGCCGGGACCCTGCTGAAGACCTTGGCCACCTACAGCAATGCCAATGCTGCCAGCGGCTACCAGGTGCGCACCTTCGACCTCAGCGCCTACAAGGGCCAGACCGTGCGCGTGCACTTCAACATGACCGAAGACCAGACGCTGGCCACCAATTTCTTGGTGGATAAGGTCAGCCTGACCGTTCAGTAGAAATCGCATTCCGTTAAGAACAAAACCCCCGGAAACGACTATCGTTCCGGGGGTTTTTCCAATCATGAGAAGGATGCCAATGTTTCGCGCCTATACACTCTCCGCCACCCTCCTTGCTGGATCCATTCTCGGAGCTCAAGACCCGGCCCGGATGAAACAGACGCTGGAATACCTAGCCAGCAGGGAACTACTGGGACGAGAATCCGGCCAGCCTGGTTGCGTTAAGGCCGCCACCTATTTGGCCGGTAAGATGCAAGCCATTGGCCTCCAAACTATCACGGGCACTGGCATGGGCGGCGAAACGCCTTACCACTACACCTACACGCTTTCGAGTTCGTTGGCAGCCGGATCCGAACCCACCCTGGAACTGGCTGGGGTTAGCCTCCAATCCGACCGCCATTTCCGCAGCCATACGATCACACAACCCAGTGGCAAAGCGATTTTTGTGGGGTACGGAATGAAGAAAGACACCGTCCGCCGCGATGTAAAAGGCAACTGGGTCATGGTCCTGGAAGGTCACCCTGATTT
>JAUYES010000143.1 GCA_030691225.1 Holophaga sp.
AATGATCAGGCCCTGGCGGTTCCGAAAGAACTCATGCAGGCCTGGAACCTTCCCGAAGGAATGTACGTCAGTGTTCGTCCCGCCCCCTGATCGCAGGAGATCTACCATGGATATTCAGGAGAATTCCGAGTTTGAGGCCACCCTGTCACCCGAGGAAACGCCACTGACGGAAGAAATCAACCTACCCGTGGAACCCGAGGGACTTCTGCAGGAGTTTCGCCAACGGAGCGTGGCCCTGGATTCCAGGCTGGATTTTCTCCAGGACATGATCCAGGGCATCCGGGGCGAACTGCAGTCCGATTCGGCGCGCAGCCTCTCACGCCTCGCCGAGGCGGCCGCAGATATGGCCAAAGGCCGGGTGTATCAAAAAATCGATATGGAAGCCAAAGGCGAACTTGGCGCCCTGGTCGAAAGTATCAATTCGACCCTAATGAATCTTCAGCAATTGGATGCCTCAGTCAAAGAGCAGAGCACTCAGGTACCGGAACTCGCAGCACAGTTGGACGCCATCACAGCCGATACGGAAATGGCCACCCAATCCGTAATGAATCGGTTGGACACCTTGATGAATTCCAGCGACGAGAGCGCCAGATCCCTAAAAGTCGCCATGGCTGCCATCGAACAAAGTCAAGCCAACCAATTACGCCTTCAGACCCGCATTGACGAATTTCTTGCGCGTGCCAGCAACGGGGACGATCCGGCACAGGTAGCCCAAGAGGTCCTCGAATTCCTTTTCGAACACCAGATGACCACGCAATTGCCTCCGGTGGATCTGAGTCTGGTCGAAACAAACATCAAGATGGTCTCCGATGAGGCCTTTGAAATCTTGAATACTCTGCAATTCCAGGACATCACCCGTCAGAAGGTCGAAAAGGTTGTGCTGTTGCTCAAGCAGTTCAAGGGCGGCCTTCATCGCCTTCTTCAAATTTTCCATATCGAAGAGCGAGAAAAGCTCGAAAGCAACGAGCAGATTTTCGAGAATCGCGCCGTGGCGACCCAGGACAAGATCTTCGACACCACTCTCGAAATGGATAACAAGAAGGAATCGGTGGACGACATCATTGCCCAGTTCAAAAAGAAGTCGAACTAAGCCCCGCCAGCCAGATACCCCGTGCTGAAGGCGGCCTGAAGGTTATAGCCACCGATAGGGCCATCAATATCAAGCAGTTCCCCGCAAATCCTCACATTGTCCCAACCCTTTAGAGCCATGGTGTGGGGATCGATGGCCTTCAGGCTTACACCGCCCGAGACCACCTCGCCTCGGGCCAGGGATACGGAGCGCGGCTCCCCAAGAGGAAAGGCCTTCACTAGGGCTACCAAGGCGCGCCGAGCCTCGCGAGGTAGATCCTTCATCCGCTGATCCGAGGGCAGAGCCAGAGTCGTCATGGCAAAGGGACTCAGGCGCGCAGGCAGCACTTTCTGTAGCCAGGTGCGCACTGCCAAGTGGGGATTGCCTTGTTGAAGTTCGAGCAGTTCGGCATCCAGAGACTCCTCGCTGCTGGCAATAAGTTCATAGCCCAGCCAAGCCGCCCCGCTGCGGCGTGCCTTTTCGATGTCTCGACTGAGTTCCAGGGCCGCCGGTCCACTGATGCCATTCTTCGTGAAGACCACATCGCCCGCGAACTCCGCCAGTCGCTTACCCTTTTTCCCCGCTCGAAGTTGCAGCGCGCCCTCTCGCAGGGCGACACCTTCCCACTCGGGGCGAGGCACCATCAACGCAACCGGAGCCAAAGCCGGGAACCAAGCGTTCACGGGCACCCCCAGTCCTCGCAAGGTCTCCAACAACTCCCCACGGGTGCCTGTTTCGGGATAGCTGGCGCCCCCCGTAGCCAGCACAAACGACTCCGCCCTCACCCAGGAGCCATCTTCCAGCACCATGGCCTCTAGCCGCGGAGCAACACCGATCAAGCCACACACCCGAGCGCCCATGCGCACCTGAACACCGCTCCGCTGCAGGAGTTGCTCCAAAGCGGCCACGACTTCTCCCGCAGAACCTGGGCGGTCCTGGGGAAACACTCGACCGTTTTCTCGCTCGTAGGTGTCCACTCCGAGCCGCTGCAGCAAGGCGCGCAGATCCTCACTGCCAAAGACATGAAAGGCTGGGCGCAGGAAGCGAGCCTGTTCCTTGCGAAAGGCTTCCAGAAGCACCTTAGCGGAGCCCGCATGGGTCACATTGCACTTGCCGCCGCCGCTGATGCGGATTTTAACGCCCAAGCGCCCATTGGCTTCCAGGAGTGTCACGGCTTTCCCCAAAGAAGCCGCTCGCCAGGCCGCAATCATCCCCGCCGCGCCGCCGCCCAGCACCACCACCGACCCGGGTCGAACCTTTGCCTCACTCACGTCGGGGGACTCCTGGAAAAGAACCTGCATGGCCAGGATAGAATGAAGGTGAGTTCTTCAATCATTTCTCCTTCCACCCTTTCGAGGTCATCCATGGCTAGCACTCCCCTCGTCGGCATCATCTCGGCATCCGCTTCGCGGATACACGAGACCTATTCTCCTTTCTAATTTCTCCTTCACTCTCATTGAGGTCTTTCATGGCTAACACCCCCCTCATAGGCATTCTGATGGGCTCCAAGTCGGACTGGGGCACCATGGAAAACACGGCACTTACGCTGAAGGCGCTTGATATTCCCTACGTTGCCCATGTGGCCAGCGCCCATCGCACTCCCGAGAAGGTGGTCGAATTCTGCAAGGGTGCCGAGGGACGAGGCATCAAGGTCATCATCGCCGCCGCCGGTGGCGCGGCCCACTTGGCCGGTGTTTGCGCCAGCAAGACTCATCTGCCCGTGCTGGGAGTGCCCATGAAGGGCTGGGCCACCGAAGGCATGGATGCTCTGCTCTCCACCGTGCAGATGCCCGCTGGCATTCCCGTGGGGACCCTGGCCATCGGCAAGGCCGGTGCCATCAATGCGGCCCTTTTGGCCACTGCGATCCTCGCACTAACCGACCCGACCATCCGCGAACGCTACCTAGCCTATCGCGAAGCCCAAGTCGCCAAGGCCTTGGCCGATGACGATCTCGCTTTGCCCTGAGCCGAATAGCTTGGGTAGGCTGGCGGCTTCCCCCAAATAGAGAGGTTCGGCAACCCCTCTATTTTTCGGTCGAGGAACCCTTGCCTTTCTATTCCCCCATCAACTTGCGGTGCATGGCTT
>JAUYES010000342.1 GCA_030691225.1 Holophaga sp.
CCAACCCGCCCAAATTCCCAACTTGAGCCTGGGCCTTGGCCATCCGATCAGAATCCAGGGGTAGACCCGGATCGAGCTGAGTCTCCTGAAGAATGGCCCGGGCTCGGGTCTTATCGCTGCCCTGAACCACCAAGCGCCGAATCGATGCCAGGGGCTGCAGAGGCACTTCGATCAGGACCCGAGTTCCCTCAGTCCCCGTTTCATATTTCAACTTTTGAAGGGGGCGAAGGGCGCCCAGCGCTCCGATGCGACGACGCAATACTCCGAGCATCTGGGCTAAATCGTTTTTCAGGAGCGGAATTGCCCGATCGAATTGAAGCTGGAAGGTTCGAATACCGACCTTGCCAGGCGTGTCCAGTTCCAACACCTTTCCCTGAACCTTAGGCAAACCTGGATTTTCGCTACGATAGCGCCGAACACTGTCCGAATCGATGGCGATCAGTTTTGGGTGCTCTCCTAAGACAAAGGCCAGGGATTCCGCAAGAAACCACGGCTTGAAGGCTGGATCGGCAGGCAACTCCAGTGTGATGGACTCCAGCATGCGCTGAGCGCCCTCGCGAACCTGCAACACCAATGTGCCACTTCCGTCCTTGCCCTCCAGGGGCATCCGTCGCAATGAGATATCCGAAAAGCCACGGCTCCGGTAAAGAGCCTTTGTGCGCTCCTCAACAGCGTTAATCAAATCGGTGGTCCAACGGGGTGATCTTAACCCCAGCCAGGAGGTGGGCAAATCAACGACCTTTTCCAATTCAGCCGTTGAGATCTCCTGGTTGCGCTCAAAACGCACGCCAGTCACTTTGAATCGTTCCCCAGCCGCCAGCACATAGGTGACTTGCACTTCCTCAGGGTTTTGCGGGCTACCACGCAAAACTTCGGTACGGTGAGTTACATTTGCGTCTAAATGCCCCTTGGCACGGAGGAATCGAACAATGCTGCGGGCCCCCGCATCCAGCAATTCAGGGCTGTACCGCTCCGAGCGCGCCAGGGGCATTAGATCTTTGAGGCTCTTAAAGCCTAAGCCAGCGCCTTCGGCAACAAGCCGGACGATGGGGCCCGGTGCCGCCGAGAGCGAGAGGATACCGTTTTCGTCAAAGGCGAGATCGGCCTGACCTTGAAATCGCTTGTCCTTGACAAAACGTTGACGAATTCTAGCAACAGCGCCACGGCGGAATTCTTCCGTCCACAAGGTGCGCCCAGGTTCAACTTTCAGAAGCTTTAAGAGCGTTTTTGACCCGTAAATGCCAGCATCGCCTCGATATTCCAGGCTACGTATCAGATCCGGCACACCGGGTAAAAGTTCAAACCGCAGGCTCGCCCCACCATCCACTCGATGCGCCAGGACTTTGGCATTGGGATAACCAAATTCGCGCAGGCGAGTCTCAGCCACTAGGCGAAATTGTTCCAAACGCAAATCACCTATGCGCATGCCCTTACGAAGGCCAGGAAACAAGTCTTTCTTGATGGGTACCGGAAGCGACCCTTCTTGGCTCCAAGCCCGCAGTGCCGGCCAAGGGAGCAATTCAATGTGAACAATGGTACCACCTGGGGTGGCCTCCAGCCGACCTCGCACCTCACTGAAGCGATCTGTCAGTCGCACAGCCTTCAAGCCAAGGACCAACAGCGCATCATCGATAGGCATACCAGCCCGAATGCCCAAGGCGGCCTCCACGAAGCGTCGATCGTCTCCGCTGCCGCCCTGGGTATCAAGCCTCAACAAAGGCCGTACATCACTTCCCTGTGCCCCGGCAGGTAATCCAATCAATGCCAGAGCCTGTGCCGCCGCGATCAGAGCGGGGCGGGGACAGTAATATGGCCGATTCAGAACGCGGCCAAGGCCTCGTTCTCGGTGTCTTTGACATCGAAGACCGAGTGCAGGCTGGTCATCTTGATGAGACCGAAAATGCGCAGGTTCATGCCGCAGATCTTCAACTCGCCGCCCCGGTTCTTGATGGAGGTGTAGCAACCCACGAGTTCGCCCACACCCGAGGAATCCAGGTAGGAGACCTTATCAAAGTTGATGATCATTTTCCGGGCACCCTGCTCCAAAGCGGTGCGGACGGCTTCGCCCAATTCCTGATCGCCATCGCCCAGGGTAATTTTCCCTTCGGGGCTAAGGATCGTAATGTCCTGGTGGGTTCGGGTGGTGATGTTCATGGCTTACCTCGATACGAATAGGCAGTTTAGCAACGGTTGCCGTCCATTGAATACGACCCAATCGAAAATTTGGTTACGACCTCACATAATTCCTCGGCATGGTGTGTGCATCGTTGGACCAACAGTGCCGATTCTCGGCCAATTTTGCAGGGCGTCTCATGTTTGATCTCGTTTCCAGCAACCCACTCATCCAGACCATGGATCGAGCCATGAGCCTTGCCAGTCAGCGAATGGAGCTTATCGCCAGCAACATGGCCAACATCGATACGCCCGGCTACCGGACCCAAGATTTCAACTTCCAGGCAGCGTTAAAAAACGAAATGGCTAGGCTAGACGGGAAACAAATGCCTATTTCCCAGACTCACCCCATGCACTTCCAGATCCAAATGGACCACAGCCTGCCACCCTCTGCAGAAATGCAACGCCCCGCTTACGAACGAAACGACGGCAACGACGTTAGCCTGGATCGGGAAAGCGCAGCCCTGGCCCGCACGCAGGGTGCTTACACATTGAGTGCTAGTTTTGCTCAGCAGGAGCTTCGCAAAATCTATACGATCATTCGTGACGGGAAGGCCTAATGAGCTTCAATCGAATCAATGACATCGCCGCCTCGGGCATGGCCGCCCAGCGCCTTCGCGTTCAACTCATCGCGGGCAATATTGCCAATTCCGAAACAACTCGAACCGAGGATGGCGGGCCCTTCAAGAAGAAGGAAGCCGTTTTCAAGGTTCTCCCCATGGGTACCAATGCTCTGGGACAGCCCTTTTCGGGCGTACGAGTTGCTGAGGTCGCCACGTCTAAAGACCCTTTTATCAGCAAGTTTGAACCCAATCATCCCGACGCCAATGCTGAAGGCGTGGTGCTTTATCCCAACGTTAGCCCTGTGGAAGAAATGGTGGATCTAACCGAGGCCAGCCGAGCCTTCGAGGCGAACGTTGCCGTGGTTCGAGCCGCCCGGGCCATGTCCCTTTCGGCCCAGGACTTGCTCCGGGTCACCTAACCGAAGTGACGGAAATCTGACTACCCTACACCTCATCCTGAACCCCTGAAGGCACCATGGACCCTCTCCTCAAGCTCAACCAGCTCCCCGGCATCCAGCCCCTCGGCGAGGCTGGGAAAGCAATGCCGAAGGTTGCTGGGCTTACAGAGGACGGCTCTAGTTTCGGGGATCTTTTGAAGCAAGCGATGCAGGAAGTCGACGCCGCCCAGCACACCGCTCAACAAGAGGCACGGAACTTGATGACCGGCGAAGCGACTGACATGCATTCGGCCATTCTGGCGGTCCAGAAAGCCGATGTCAGTTTTCAGATGATGATGGCCGTGCGATCAAAATTGATCGAAGCTTACCGGGAAGTCATGCGCATGCAGATGTAGCGCGACCCACCGCTGAGAACCTGGCCATCGAAAGGACCCCATGGCCGGCGAAAACAGTCTGACTTCCCAGTTCCAAAGTGCCTTCGAGGGCATGACCTCTACCCAAAAGGCCATGGTGGCAGCCATTATGGTGACCGTCCTGCTGGCGCTTGCCGGCCTGGGTGTATGGTTCAGCCAAGAGAGCATGGGCACCCTCTTCAGCAACCTACCCCCCACAGATGCCAGCCGCATCGTGGAGGAACTGAAGAAACAGAACATTGCCTTCGATCTAAGCAAGGATCAACGAACCATCCAGGTTCCCGAAAGCCGAGTCGGAGAGTTGCGCTTGAAGTTCGCCGGCGACGGCCTTCCCAAGGGTGAAGGCATTGGCTTTGAAAAGCTGGAATCGCCCAGTCTCACCACCACCGATTTCACTCAAAAGGTCATGTACCGTCGAGCCATGGAGGCCGAACTGGCTCGCACCCTCAAAGGGGGCCTGAGCACCCTGATCGCCGACGCCACAGTCCATATCACCGCATCCAACGACAGCCCCTTTGTCACCGAAAAGGAAGACGCCAAGGCTTCCGTGCTGCTGCGCCTGAAGGGCTCGAAGATGCTGCCCGAGGAAAACACCCAGGCCATCGTCAACCTCCTGGCAGCCTCAGTAGAGGGTCTTAAGCCCGAAAACGTCGTTGTCATCGACCAGAACAGCCGCATCCTGAGTCGAACGGGCCGAGATCCCATGGTAGGTGCCACCGATTCGCAAAAGAAGGCTCAGCGGGAGGTAGAAGATCATTTGGTCCGAAAAATCACGGAACTGCTCGAACCCGTGGTGGGATTCGGCAAGGTCCGCGCCACGGCTAATGTTGAGCTGGACTTTGACAAAATCAAAATCAGCGAAGAAAAATTCGATCCCCAAAGTCAGGTAGAACGCTCTATCCAGCAGAAGGAAGAAAAGGTCACCAAGCGTGATGCCGGTAGTGGCGTGCCCGGCACTGCCTCCAATGTGGCCCCCGCCACGGGTG